>CAZUAY010000311.1:0-4496 GCA_964618405.1 uncultured Lentisphaerales bacterium | reverse complement strand
TCTAAAGTCAACGGAATCAACATGTTAGCAGTGACTGTGAAAATCGAGTTATAGGACGGCGGAGGTTCTCGATGTTATTGAAGAATTGCGTGAAGAAGGGCTCGATTTCATTCTGGTTACCCACAACATGGGATTTGCTAAACGCGTTGCCGACCAAGTGGCCATGCTCGCTGACGGTCATATTGTGGAAACAGGAACAGGGGAGCATGCGTTCGACCAGCTTGTGAGTCAGCAAAGTCGTGATTTTCTCGCTAAGGTGCTGAAGTATTAAATCGCACCTTATAAGCCTTTGCAAACAGACGATGGGATTGCCAAGTCGTTGGCTATGGCTGAGAATGTGGCGCACACGGATTGCGTCTTTTCAAGGATGTTTTTCGCATCCGACGGTTTGAGCGAAACGGAATTGGCAGGGCGAGTGGCTTCACGCTTTCTCCTTTCTTGCACGAATACGTTGTGGAAGCGTCGCGGGTTTATGCGTGAGCTCCGACAAGTCCGCTGGAAGCGTGGCAAGGCGAATGCGATCCTGCACAATATCGTTTATCGAATCAATTCTCCCGAGAGCAAAGAGCAATTTTGCGAGCAAGTCGATCGAACCCAAGCCAGTCTGCTCTAGCCGCGAAAGCGTGGATATGGGGATGCCTGCTCGTGAGGCGAGCATCGCCTGCGTCCAGCGCTTCTGCTGACGTGCGGCTCGAATCCACGTGCCAACTGCTATTCTGAACATCGTGGGCGTTGTCATCTGTAAGCTGTAGTTTTCTGGCTTCATTTCTTAGAGTGTAATACAACCCAATAGAAACAACAATGATAAAACAGCATAAATACAACAGGTTAGATTAACGTAACGATCTTCAATCAGAGACTGATTGAAGAAAGAGAGTAAAATAAAAAAGTAGACGCGGCGAGGTCGCCGCGTCTACAGGAGCGTTAGGTTTCTTCGGGCTTATCGTGTTAGCGCCACACGGCCACCCTTTTCCTGATCTTGTTTCGATTAGAGGTTCGGGTCGGCTGCCAACCAAGAACCGGCATTGACGTTGCCGTCGGTCTGGCCATTGGCGACGGGGTCAGCATTGCCGCCCCACCAATTGTTCTCCGCCTTGACAGTGGTGCTGGGCGTTCCGTTGTCGTAGCTGAGGTCGTAGTTGCCATTGCCGTAGAAGGAGTTCTGGCCGATGCTGGTGCCCCCGCCGAAGTCTAGGACAAGGGCTCCGACACCGTAAGAAATGATGCCGACGCCATTGCCGGCGTTGTTGGCAGACACAATCTGTTCGCCGCGAAAAACGGATTTGCCTGAATAGAGATCCATAATGCTAATGCCGTCGCTACCGTTACCACTCGTGTTGATTCGCTCCAATAATCCTCTGGCAGGGTCGCCTGCGTTGCCTACGATTCCCAAGCGTATACCGGAGGCACCGTTGTTGCCAGCGGTGACATCGGCCAATTTTGAGTGGAATAACGTACCCTGCACCTGGAAGATAATCAACCCGTCATCCCAGTTGTTGTTCGCGCTAATGTCCTCTAGATTGGATCGTGATTCGAGATTAGAAATTTGCCCGATACCGATTCCATTCTGTTGGTTATCGTTGGCGATAACGCCAGTCAAATTGGCTCGCGCGGAGTCGTTGTCCGACTGGGAAATATCGATTCCCATTTTTAAATTCGAGCTGCCAACACTATCGATCAAGTTGAGAACAGCCTGGTCGTTGCTATCCTGGACGATCTCTATGCCTGCATCCCGATTGTCGCTAGCCGTGATTCCTGTCAGATCCGTGCGTGCGAAGTCACTACTACTCTGATAAACCAGTACACCGCTATAGCGATTATTATTGGCGGTGATGTCCGTCAAATTAGCCCGACTGACGTCGCTGTTGTACACTTGGTCGATGCCCACCCCTTCCTCCTTATTATGTGTAGCGGTGATGCCGGTCAAATTGGCACGGGCAATGTCATTATACTCTTGGTAGACATAAACACCTTCCTCGTCATTACGGTTGGCGGTGATGTTGACCAAATTGACCAAGGCAGTGCCGTTTTCTTCCTGGTATATCCTCACGCCCTCATCGTCATTGCGATTGGCACTGATGCCAGTTAAATCAGCTTGAGCAAGGACGTTATCGTACTGATGGACTTCCACGCCCTCATCGCCATTGTTGTTGGCGATGATATCGGTCAACGTGGCCAAGGCGGAATCATTCTCGTGTTGGTGAATGCTTACGCCCTCATCGTCATTGTTCCTCGCTGTGATGTTTCTAAAATCGACCACGGCTGTAACATTATTCTCTTGGTAGATTTCAACACCTTGATCGTCATTACGACGAGCGGTAATGTTGGAGAAAATGGCTGAAGCGAACTGATTATTGTTTTGGTCGAAATCTATTCCTTCGTCTCCATTGTCGTTCGCGATGACATCGGACATAACGGCCAAAGCGTTTAGATTGTTTTGTTGGCTGACATACAGTCCTTCGTAATCGTTATCGTTAGCCACAATACCTTGGGCCTGGAACAGGGCGGTGTCAGCCGTATCCGTCTGCGAGATATATGCACCCTCATCGCCGTTTCTATTGAACGCGCTGTTCTCAAGCAGAACAGAGGAGAAATCATAGGTGTCAGAGTTCACATACAAGCCTGCATACCAATTGTTGATGAACCGGCTGTCACGGACAGCCATGTTGAAGGTTCCGCTGTTGCCATGCCCTTCAACCCAGAGTCCCTCGCCCTGGTTGTTCCTCGCGATATTGCCAGTGAAATCGAGGTCGAAATCACCTTGACGCACAAAGAGGGCACCGTGAGAGTTCCTGGCGAGCAGGTTATCGTAGATAGCCAAGTCGGTTACGTTATCGCCGAAAATGCCGACGCGAGAGATGTCAATTGGATCATCGCCGGGGAGTGCCCAAGGGGTGTAGTAGTCGATGGCCGGGAGACTTTGTAGGGTGTTTTGAATGCGAAAGCCTCGAACGGTAGTTCCGTTCGCCACGGTGATAGAGGGACCCATGCTTCTTCCGTCCACAATAGGAGCAATACCCGAGCCGAACGACTTGCCACCAAAGGCGGGCACAAGGCTGCCACTTCCCCAGAGCGTGGTGCCGTCTTGCAAGACGACGTTTTCGGTATACGATCCCGAGGCGTTAAAGACATAGATATTGCGTTTGCCAAAGACGGTATCGGCACCTTCTTGAATGCTGGCAAAAGGTCGCTCGCCCGTTCCGTCGCCAGAACTTCCAACATCGCCATTCACGAACCGAACGTCATCCAGTACAGTTGCGGTTCCGCGCCCCAGAGACTTTCGGGAGCGAGTTGTGGTTTGTTCTCCGAGGCTGGGGTTTTCAATGAAGTCGGAGGTGCCGCGGCGAACTTGACGATCGCGTACCACCATTTCGGTCATGCGTGAGGAGAGGTCGAGGGGATCGGCATTCCAACGGGACTTAGCGGCATCGCGGTTCAACGGCACACGGAGAAGCGCGCCTGCGAACCAGTCGCTGCCGGTGAGGTCGTCGTTTTTATTAACGCCAGCATAGAGGGAGAGGGACGTGCGTATGCGCACTTCAGCGCGAGTTTTCCAACCACTAGCTTTACTACCGAGATCGTTGTCGAAATCGTAATAGCCAGCGAAGATGCGCGCATCAAGGGCTTCAGGCTCAATCGGTAGGGGGAGGCGGAAACCGATTTCCCAGTCATAGCCGCCGAGCGCTTGTTCATACTGCTGGAACGTGCGTGTGGTCGTCATCGTCGAGATGGTTTGGGAGAAAGAATAATCCTGCACAATTGCGTTGCCGGTGGCGTAGGGATCGCTCCAATTTGAGTTGAGTTTGGAGGAGGTGCTGGACGTGGACTCGGTCTGACTGGCGACAAGAACCTTTTTATTTTCAGGGTTGTAATAGTTGGCGCGCGCATCAATCCAATTGCTGAGTAGCTCAACGCCGACGCCCCATTGTCCATAGTTACTAAAATCGGAGTCACGGTAATCGTAGTAGGCATTGGCACCGAGAATCACGCCGTAATCTCCAAGAAGCTGGCGATAGCCAACACCAAAATTATATTCTTCTTCGCTGTGGTCGGTAAAAGACGAGCGAGGGCTAATAAAGAGCAGACTCGTTCCATTGGGCACCCAGACGGGGATCAGCAACTCGCCGATGCCTTCGGTTTCGGAGTTGCGAAGCTCGAAACCTACGCTAAGTTCGGGGGCGGGCCAATCAGAGTCTGGGGCCTCCTCAACAGCAGGGGCAGGTGGTTCGACCACAGGAGCTTGGGCTACTGAAACCGAAATCAGCGGTGAGCAAAACATGAGGATCGTAATAATCCAAGTTGTGCGAGTGCGTCGTGTATTCATTGTAATCTCCTTTTGCGGATTTGTTTTTTGCAGTACTGTCTACAAACGATAGATTTGATTATAGCCAAGGGTTTCAGAGATTGCAAACTTATTTTGAGATTTTAAAATCCTCCCATTTGGGCGCATCCCCGTTCCGTTGACTCGCATAGGCGATGGGTTTGCAAGCCGAAGA
>CAZUAY010000310.1:0-4548 GCA_964618405.1 uncultured Lentisphaerales bacterium | reverse complement strand
CGGTCAGTGACCGGGGGTGCCCCCTGTGCCTGACCGATTACCCGTCTTTCACGAATATCGCTTGCAGGCAGAGGCTTAATGAGCCTATAATACCAGACAGTTCGGACTGAGGCGAAACGCTTGCCTTATGAGGAATTAACCCCACTAGAAAGGACTAAACATGAGCCGCTTAAAACTGTTTATCTGTGCTGCCGTAATCGCCGTATCCCTGTTTGTCGCAACCCCAGACGCACGCGCCCAGACAAGAAATACTGGGGCTGTCAACATCAGTGGGCTTTACATGGCTGCCCAAGATTCGGATCTTTATTACGATTTTGCTGGCTTCTCTTTGAAACTCGGCTTTTATATCACCGACACCACCGAGCTTTTCGGCGAGATGTCTTTTGCTGATGGACTGGATACCAGCGCCTATCTGGACTACACAATGAACATGGGGTTCATGATGGGCATTACGCAGTACATTCCCCTGTCTGACACCGCCTCGTTGTATGTCCGAGGGAAAGTCGGTCTGACCTATAATATGTGGTCGTATGACACCCCTTATTATACCGACGGCTATTATTATTACGACTACGACAATGACGAAGAGAGCGACACGTATTTCACTTACGGCATTGGTGCAGGCTTTAGCGTATCGCTCAGCGACACGCTCGCTCTAGAAATCGGCTACGATTACATGGGATTAGATGTCAGCAACCAGTTTGAAGACGACCCAGACATGAATGACGATTGGGCCGGATACCACGTGATTCACGTCGGCATCGACATTGAATTTTAAAGCGTGAGCGTCGACTTTTAGTCGCTCAACAATCCACACCTTACTGATGGCTTCACGGGGAACGCCAAGCCGTTGGGCTTCCTTGTCGCGGGACTGGGTCATCCATCGTCGAGCGAACCTTGTCATCCATGGGGCTTATCATCTCTCCTGCTGGTCTAAATTTTATACTACCGGCGCGCCTCCATCATCGGGCTTTGCGCATCGAGGCGTATCGGCCGAAAACGGAACTTGATGTCGTAGGGCTTCAACTTCAGCTTGTACTGCTCCAGAGGTCCGGGACCGCAGGACTTCGTCCCTATTCCATCCTGAGCAATATCGAGATTTAGTGTCACAAATTCCTCGCGAACGAGGTCGATTGTATGATTGGCGTCGGTCAAGTTCTTCTGCGTGTACCAACTTGCGCTGAAGTTGAAACGCTTGTCCGCCGTGACCAAGAATCCTTGTCCACGCTGATTCGAAAACGCCACCCAACGGGTATCCGTGCGGTTACCGTTTTCTTGCGGATAGATGTAGTGGAAGAACAGCGAATCGACGGAGGACATCCATCGACCCAGCCGGACGCCATCCTTTGTGTCGCTGTAGCTCTCGCTAGGACCCAGACCGTACCATTGCACCTGGTCGTGCGTGCCCGGCAACGCCATCTGCAAACCAACACGTGGCAGGGTCTCACAGTGCCACGGACCGATTGGCGTCGCTGCGTAAGCAAGCTCTACATCGCCATTCGGGAATAGAGTCCAATCGTACGTGCAGTCGATTCGGCTTCTCACGATGGGTCCACCGACAGTCGTCGTAACCACAATGCGTTGCGCACCCTTCTGGTTTTTGGCGGGCTTAGCGATCTCGAACGATACCAGCTTGTGGCTCACGTCCTCGAGCCCACTGCGACGCCATTCCTGTGCAATGCCCACGCCCCGCCGACCGCCATCGTTATCCGTTGGCGCCCGCCAGAAGTTTGCTTTTGGTCCTGCTTCAAAGAGCGGCATCGAGCTGACCTCCCAATCTGCTATCTGCCCCGTCGCACGGTTGAACGCAATGGCAAACGCATCGCCGACCAGCTCAACACGTCCGTTCGCTTCAAAAATTTCTACGGCTGGACGCTTGATTACGGGGATTGGCGCGGCCACCGCATCGCGAAGCGTGAACTGCGCCCATGCCACTTCGTGGCCGCGCTCCGCCCACAGTGTATTGCCCGCCAGCGTGAACACAAACTCCAGCACGAAGTCGCGCACGAGGCATGCTGGCAATTTCACGGGAACCGTGATCTCAGCAGAGGCACCAGCCGCTACGCTGGGCAATGGGATCATGCCAGATGCTATCGTCTCACAATCGGCAGAAAGCTTCCATTCGCATTCTAGGCCGGAAAGCGACGAGAACTCAAAGCGGTTCGTGATACGAAACGTGTTCTTCTTGATGTCAATCGCTTCTACCAACACCGGCTCCTGCACCTTCTTCAGCTGAGCCATAGCGGGCGACGGGGTGCGATCCGGCAGCACAAGCCCATCGCACACGAAATTCGAATCATGGGGATAATCTCCAAAATCGCCACCGTAGGCGTAATAAGAACGCCCGTCTTCCGTCATCTTCGGAATGCCATGGTCGCACCACTCCCAGACGAACGCGCCGCAGCAACGCGGATTCCCACGGATGGCTTCCCAGTATTCTTTCACTCCGCCAGGGCCATTGCCCATGGCATGGACATATTCGCAAAGTATAAACGGCATTTTGCCGTACACCTCTGGGAGGAGCGAAACCTCCTTTCCCGTCAAATAATCGGGAGCCTTCTTCTCAAGTTTCGCTTCCCCTATTTCAATGACTTCCTTTTGCGATGTGTACATGCGACTGTACACATCCGCCAGGTTACACGCATAATCACCCTCATAGTGGATCGGACGCCCAGGATCGAGAGCCTTGGCCGCATCCCGCATCTTAATGTGGTTGATGCCGAGACCCGATTCGTTCCCGAGAGACCAGAGGATCACCGAGGGATGGTTGCGGTCGCGGATAACCATGCGGCGCATGCGATCAACAAGGGGTTTCTCCCAATTCGGATCCTTTGCCGGGTTGCCTGCCCATTCCCATTCTGGCCCGTCGTACCTTCCAAATCCATGGGTTTCGAGATCACATTCATCCATGAGATAGAGGCCATAGCGGTTACACAGATCATACCAGCGCGGATCGTCTGGATAGTGGCTTGTGCGAACGGCGTTGAAGTTGTGTTGCTTCAACAGCAAGATGTCGTTGATCATACTCTCGAGCGGTACCGCGCGGCCATACTCTGGATGCGATTCATGCCGGTTCGTGCCCTTGAAGATGACGCGGCGTCCGTTAACCTGGAGAACGCCGTTGACAATGTCAACCTGCTTGAAACCAATAGGCATCGGCACGGCCATCGACTCGCCAGCGGTGGCTTTAACGCCCACGACAAGCTTGTACAAGTAAGGATCTTCAGCAGACCATTGACGAGGCTTCAGAACATCCGCCTTCAGCAATACAATTAAACTATCGCCAGCCTTCACCGACGCGCTGCCCGAAAGCACCGCGACTGAATCACCATTCGCGTTGAACAACTCTGCCTGGACCTTCACACCCCTCGCCAGTGCCTTACTATCATTGACAAGCTTCACATTAACAGACAAAACGGCATTTTTGAAATTCTTGTCGAAAACCGTTGTCGTAGCAATGTCCTCAGCACGCACCTTCGGTGTCGCGATGATGGAAACATCGCGGAATATTCCAGAGAGCCACCACATGTCTTGATCTTCAACATAAGTGCCCGCAGACCACTGCCACACGCGAACGGCGAGAACGTTGCGTCCACCCAAAACCACCAGCTTGGAAATATCGAATTCAGAAGGAAGTCTTGACCCCATCGCCATGCCCACGTACGTGCCATTCACATAGCACTCATAGCACGAGTCGACACCCTCAAACCGAACCCGAATTGTTTTGCCATCCCAAGCTTCCGGAACATCAAAATCCTTACGGTATGTGCCGGTTGGATTCTCATCCGGAACATACGGGGGGTTTACGTTAAACGGAAACTTCGAGTTCGTGTACCACGGTTTTCCGTATCCGAGACACTGCCACATCGACGGCACTGGAATGGAGTCCCACTCGCAATCGTCGTAGTCAACCTCATAATACCCATCAGGTGCCAGTTCGGGTCTCTCTGCGTAGTGAAATTGCCACTCACCACCGAGCGTGCGCGCCAGCGTGGAATCTCCGGTTCGACCCCATTTAGCAGAAGCCGAATCTTCGAAAGGTGTAAACCACGCACGTGGATCGAGGCGATTGACTGCGAAATTATCCGGGTTTTCCCATTTCTGCATAGCATCCTTCTTTCTTTCTTAACAAAGACTCTTTATGAAACAACCCCGCCAGAATTTTCCTGACAGGGTTGTAAGATGAATGGCTCCGGTGGCTGGATTCGAACCAGCGACCAAAGGATTAACAGTCCTCTGCGCTACCACTGCGCTACACCGGAATAAGCGCGTTCCTTTTAACTGGAAAGCAGGCAAAAGCTTATCACACACAGCGGCGTCATGTCAACAACAATTCTTGAAAATATCGTAATCGGTTAGGCACAGGGGGCTGTGCCTAACCGATTACAGTCGCGAGTCGCTAGTGGCTAGTACCACGGACTGCTCGTGCAAAAGAGCCGACAAGGTTGTATCCAGATGGGCGTCGGGAATTTTCGGTTAGGATTAGAGAGCTCCGCATAATACCGACACGTGAATTCTACACGCCCCAAAACCGTATCGGCACCCGTC
>CAZUAY010000309.1:0-4552 GCA_964618405.1 uncultured Lentisphaerales bacterium | reverse complement strand
ATGGTTCGCCGATTTCGATGATCCCATGGACGTGGTCGGGCATGATGCCCCATGCGTCGATGGTGGCGTGGGGGAAATGCGTTGGGATGGCTCGCCAGCAGTCGGCGGCCATTTCTCCCGCTTCGCTCAGAACCATCCGGCCTTTCACCACCGTGCCGAAACGTGGGCGGCGATCAGCCACGCACATCGTGACGAAATACCGCCCCGGGCCGGCATAGTCGTGTCCGGGTAGTGCCGTGAACGTAGCAGGGTCTTTCTTTGCCAGTTGACGCAGGATCAGTAATAGGACATATCAGCGGATACCGGTGAACTTTCTTTTTCTCTTTTTTCAGCTTTATGGCGACGGTGATTCCTTGTATACTCCATTGCATGACGAAACGAAAAAGCTTTCAGATAGGTCTTCTGGCGACAACGGTCGCCATCATGATGTTTGGCTGTTCCCGCCGAGAGCTACGGCCTGACATTGTTCTGGTGACGGTGGATGGTACTATCGGCCTTTGCTCAGGCCTTGATACCTCGAAGACAAGGGTTTTTCCAAACGCCTATACGACATCGCCATCTACATTACCGGCCGCCGCCTCGGTTCTCACTGGCTTGTTACCGCCGGAACACGGTCTTCGTGTGAATGGGGTAGGAGCACTTCCTCTCGGCATGAAAACGATTGCAACCGAGCTTTCGGCCGCAGGGTTCGAGTGCGCGGCATTTCTTTCTTCTGCTGCGCTCGATCCACGTCATGGTCTCACAAATGGTTTCTCCCAGTATGACCTGAAGATCTCGCCTGCCGAACGAGCGACTGCAATGACCCGCCCTCCAGCCCAGATTGTCGATGCTGTGGCCGGCTATCTCAAGACCGCGCCGAAAACGAAATCGAAGTTCGTCTGGGTGCATGTCTCTCCGTATGCAGGTATTGCCTTGACGAACGGTGCCGCTATTTCTGCGGCAGAAACGAAAGCACAAGAAGAGATGACTCGCCTCTTCGGGTTGTTTACCGAAAATACCATCAAAGCGGTCGTTCCGCTTTTCGGGCTTGAGCCTGATGCTAAATTTAAAGCGATGTCGCTTGATGACGCTGCCACACGGGTCACAGTAGCGGTCTCTGGACTTGATCGCAGTGGCATCGATGAAGCATTTCAGTCTATTGCGGATGTGAAGGCGATGTTGCTGAATCCACAGGCAGAAGAGAAATCTGATTCTGTTTACACGGAGACTGTGATGCCGTGGTATGTCTTCCGTTTGCCTCCGTTGCAAATTGTTCGTGGCAGCGTCGAGACTCCGCCACCGCTTGGACTTGAGAAGGTTGCCTTAGAGCCTCTCGCTGGCCAAGTAGAGATGATGGCGCTCAAGATGAGGGGTCATCTAGGGGAGGGGCTCATTCCTGCCTATACAAATGCCACTTGCCCGGCCTCACTAGACGAGTCGGGAATTAGGCTTCTCGATCAAGCGGCGACTGCCTTTACGCTTACTGGAACCAATGGAGTCGGTGCTGTGACAGTGTTAGCGAAGACCAATCTCGGCGTGCCGATCTACCATGAATTCCTTGGGAATTTGAAGTGGCAACTCCGTGACTACACGGCCGCCTGCAACGAATATGCGAAGGTATCAGAATACGGTGTGAACATGGTAGGTGCGTATCGTCAGCAGTCGATGTGTCACATGGCCATCGGCAATATTCCGCAAGCGATTGACAAGGCCGAAACTGCATTTTTATTGAATCCGGACGATCCGGTTCTGCGTCGCGGTCTTGCCCAAATTCTTTTCAATGCTGGAGCGTCGCTGCTCGCGCAAAAGCAGTACCAATCCGCGGGCGAATGCCTGAATCGTGTCTATTGGCTGGAGCCTCACAACACAGATGCTATGCTTCAGCTTGCTCGTTTACAACTTGACATTGGACAGACGAATGCCGCTGTTGGGCTACTCAATGGCGTGATGAAGATTAAGCCCGAGCATGCGCTTGCCAAGCGGATGCTCGGAACACTTGGAAAGTAGTGAGTCGTGAATGGCGAGTTGTGAGTTGCGAATTACAAGACGAACAGACAAACCCTCTGCGCGACGCAGTGGCGAAAAACGCGCGAAATACAGAGGTGAAATACAGAGGTACAATGCCTCTTTCACTTGCTTGACAGAGGGATCTAAAATCTGTACTATCTCATTATTCGTTTGAAGTCATACTCATTTCCAGCCGATTCAATGCCACTGTTATTTTTAGAAAATCGAAGGATAACAAAAACACCATGCGAAACAAATTACTGGGCGTCATCTTGGCGTCTTCCCTTACCGTGCAAGCTCAAGAAGTAAAAGAAATTAGCTACGTCAGTGCCGCAGATAACTCGGAACAGCCAGCCCTGTTTTATGCGCCTGAATCGAATGATCCGGTACCCCTTATCGTGGCCTTACATACCTGGTCAGGGAACTATCTGCAAGGCTCTCATAAAGCGATTGAACAGTGGTGCGTAAAAAATGGGTGGGCCTATATTCATCCAGACTTCAGAGGACCGAATAAACGGCCGGAAGCAACGGGCTCCCAACTGGTTGTGGACGATATTGTGAGTGCTGTTGACTACGCCCAGAAGACGACCAAGATTGATCGTTCAGCGATCTATCTGGTTGGCACTTCCGGCGGGGGGTACACGGCTCTGCTCATGGCTGGACACCACCCTGAACTATGGGCAGGTGTTTCTGCCTGGGTTTCCGTATCGGACTTGAAGGCTTGGCATGCTCAAGGTAAGTATCTCGGTGACTTGGTGAAGTCGTGCGGTGGGGCGCCTGGTGATAGCGCAGCAGTCGATGCTGAATACACGAAACGATCACCCTTGACCTATTTAAAGAAGGCGAAGGGCGTATCGTTGCATCTCAATGCTGGAATCCATGACGGGCATACGGGAAGCGTTCCCATCAGTCATTCCCTTCTGGCATTCAACGAAGTTGCTGAACCGGAAGACCAATTGTCCCAAGCAGACATTGACTTTTTCACTGGGAAGGAAGCTGTGCCCCCCAGTCTTGTGTCTGACATTTCAGATCCAAGCTACGGGAAGAATCAACCGCTCTTCCGAAGAGAGTCGGGGAACGCAACGGTAACCATCTTTGAGGGGGGGCACCAATTGATAGCTTCTGCCGCCATCGCTTGGATCCAGAAAACTCATGACGAGAAGCATGGCAAATAATCATCGTTGACATTGGTGGAGCGATGTGTTAATTTTGCACACGTTTTTCCGAACAAATGCCCCCATCGTCTACCGGTTAGGACATCAGGTTCTCATCCTGGAAATCGGGGTTCGATTCCCCGTGGGGGTGCCATTTTAATGGCACAAGGCAAGAAGATATGCCCGAAGAATATAAGGTACCGCAGATTGAATCAACCGCAACGCGTGTTGACGTCTGGCTGGCCATCGTTTCAAGTCACTCACGAACAAGGATCAAGTCCCTGATTGATTCGGGTTTCGTTTTTAAAAATGAAGTGCCTGTGTCGGGTGCTTCATCGTACATTCGCTCAGGTGAGGTGTATCGCATTGAGTTGCCCACGCCAACGCCGATTGAGTTGATTGCACAGTCCATTCCTCTTGACATCCTTTACGAAGATGATGTCATCCTTGTGCTGAATAAGCCGCCTGCGTTTGTCGTTCATCCTGCGGCAGGTCATCCAGACGGCACGCTCGTTAACGCTTTGCTGGCCCACTGCCCAGCCATGCTTTCAATCGGGGGTGAGATGAGGCCGGGCATCGTACATCGGCTTGACCAAGATACATCGGGAGTAATGGTCGTTGCGAAGACGGATGTAGCGATGGCCGCGTTGTCGGGTGCTTTCCAAACGGGCCGAGTTGGAAAGACCTATCAGGCAATTGTTCATGGATTGCCCAATCCACCGACGGGGCGGATCGAGACGCTCATCGGGCGTCATCCTGTTCATCGTCAGCGTATGGCCGTTGTGATGCGAAATGGCAAGCAAGCCATCACAAACTACGAAGTGGTTGAGGCGTTCACAAACGCAGCACGTCTGCAGGTGGTGATTGAAACGGGGCGAACGCATCAAATTCGTGTTCACTTAAAGCATATTGGATGCCCTGTGGCGGGAGATTCTGTGTACGGAAAAGCGAAGGCGGATTCCCAGATGCCCGTTGTTCCGAGTCGCCAAATGCTTCATGCATGGCGGCTCGTCTTGCCGCATCCCGAAAGCGGAGCAGAGATGCAGTTCGAAGCGCCCTTACCTGAAGATTTTATGACCGTGCTCAATGCTTTTTGATGCGGAGTCAGCCTGCCGCGCACCCACCTATCTGGCGAATCCCAATTTCTGTATTTCGTAATCGGTCAGTGACGGGGGGTGCCCCGTTGACTGCCCGATTACAGTCGCGAGTAGTGAGTGGCGAGTGGTGAGTTGCGAGCTGGGAAAACTTTGTCGTGAGCTTTGTCGCTAACTGTGTCGAATACCCCTGTAGCCGCGATCGGTGATCGCGGACGATTCCGGCCTCAACGAGGCCAGCCACAGGGGAGAAGTAGCGAGTAGTGAGGCTGGAGAGAGTGAGTAGTGAGTAGTGCGTAGTGCGTAGTTTCCGCTGGG
>CAZUAY010000308.1:0-4561 GCA_964618405.1 uncultured Lentisphaerales bacterium | reverse complement strand
CGGTCGAGTGGGTGGTGCTCCTCTGTCTGCCCAACCCCGGCGACTGACCGATTACAAAATGAATTGCCATAAGCCTCCGTTTCTGCGATAGTATGAAGGAGAGATGCCTTTTTTGGCTTCCTCAACCCAAACTATAAAATCGAGACGATGGCACTGTTTTGTAGCTTAGCGGTAGCCGCGCTTCGGAAATACCCTACGATGAATAATCAAAAAGTTAAACGTGGATTGGTTTGTCTGCTCGCGATGGGACTGGGCGCACGTGTTGCGCTTGGAGCCGACATGCTTCTTGTCGATAAAGGTGCCAATCCAGTACCGATTATCCTCGCTGCGGACGTCTCGAAAGCAACGACTGAAGCGGCAAGCGAGCTGTCCACCTATATTGAAAAAATCTCGGGGACAAAACCGGAGATTCTTGTCGGACCGGTTGACCCCGTGCCTGAAAGTGCGATCTGGGTTGGCATGCAGCCAAACCTTGCAGAAATTTTTCCGGGAGCAAATTTAGAGTTTACGCACCCGGAGGAGATCCTGCAACTGTGCGATGGACGAAATCTGCTCATCGCAGGCCGTGATCTCATGGTCGGTACGAATCAGACTGAACACGGCACCGTCAACTCCATTTTTACGTTTCTAGAGAAAAAGCTCGATGTGCGTTGGCTGTGGCCGGGGGAATTAGGGGAGGACATTGTAAAGAAAGAGACGCTCGCGCTGGCTCCGTTTACGTACCGGTTCCATCCCGTCTTGCTCAGACGCCATTTTTACCCGCGCATGCCCAAGGATTGGCACTTGCACCAGCGAATCTTGTATTATTCTGATCCAACACCGGGCGGAGTTGGCTTCGGTGAGTGGTGGGATCTGTACCATGAGACGCATCCAGAATATTTTGCACTCCAGCCAGATGGGACACGGATGGCACCCCGTGGAGGACACACGGCTAAGCTCTGCCTCTCCAATCCCGGCGTCTGGACGCAATGGCTCGACAACGCGGAAGAATCCCTGCGTGCTGACCCGTCGCTCAAATTCATTCGAGCCACGCCCACCGATGGCCCGTGGCATTGTACGTGCGAGAACTGTCGCGCTTGGGATCACCCGGATGCACCAAAGGGAGTGCTCACCGAGCGGCACGTTAAGTTCTGGAACATCTTGGCTCGCGGACTACGAGAACGTTTTCCCGACCGTGAAGTCTTTGTGGATGCGATGGCCTACGCTGCCTACTTAACACCGCCTGTTGCTGAGCATTTGGAGAAGAATATCGCCATTAAGCAGGTGGGACATTTCCCACTGACGAGCGAAGAAAATCGCACGCAGGCCAAGCTAGAATGGAAACAGTGGGCGGACAAAACGACGTTGATGTCTTATCGCCCCAACTGGTGGTATTGGTCCGGCGGTGTTTGGGGCCTCCCCGAAGTGGCGATAAAAAAGACGATTGAAGATTTTCGTTTTCTGGCCGACAACAAGTGTATCGGGATTACCGTAGACGTGCTACGTCATGTCTGGTCAACCCAGGGTCCGCAGTATTACCTTATGGCGCAGCTCACGTATGACCCCTATCAGGATGGTGAAGCGGTGATGAAGGATTACTACCGCCGCGCCTTCGGCCCTGCCGCGGCTGACATGGAAGCCTATTGGACGATCATGGAAGATGCGCGAGATGCGATCGTGGCCGAACCGGATTTTAAGCTAGGAACAAGCGCGCGCTACAAGTTGCCGCCAATTTTCGCACGCATCTACTCAGAGGCGTGGATGGCCAAGGTAGAGGCGGTACTGAAACAGGCTGAGGCTAAGGCGGCGACGTCCGATCTTTATCGGCGGCGGGTGGCCTTTGTACGCGCCGGCTTCGAGTATACGCAGTTATTGGTACGGACGATTCCGCTCATGACTCGCGTACGCGACAGCCAAGCCAGGGATGCTGAGGCGATCCGTCAGGCCCAGGCGAATTGGAAAGCCATCGAACAGGTTTGTCACCAAGTTGAACCGTGGGGCTTGAGCTTCAAGAAGCTGAGCACCTGGATACAGGGTACGGGCTACCAAGGCCGCATGCAGGATTATTTTGGCCCGCCATCGGAAGAATTACTCGGTATGCAAGCGAAAGAAATCGTTCATTTACGCCCGGCGCAATGGAAGCTGGCCTTTTCGGACGACTTTCAGCGTTCTGAATTGGGATCTGACTGGCACGTGCAGGTCGGAAACTGGACTGTTGAAAATGGTAGCCTTGTATCCAGAGGTGAGGGGCGGATACTCTGCGCTCGGAATTTCCCTGGGTTGCAAAAAATCACGTTCAATGCCGTGCTCGAAGCGAACCCGGGACTCTCGGACATCAGCCCCTTTATCCAGGCTGGAACGAATGGAATCGTCAACAGCTATATGCTGCAGTTTGGGGGTAACTTCAATACGGTGAGTACCATCAAGCGCATGGGTAACGTGGTTGTTGAGTCCAAACGGATTATTGAACCCGGCAAGGTGTATGCTATGATTGCGGAGTACGATGGAACCGTGGTGCGCTTGACTGTCGACGGGGAGATCGTTGCCGAATTCCCAGAAGCGTACCCGATGATCCATGCCGGTCACGACCGAATCGGAATTTACACGTACGACGGAATATTGAAAATCAGCGATTTAAAGATTTACACGTCAAAAGCGGTTAAGGTGGAGAAGTTTGATAATGGTGGTGAAGGCGAAGGGTTTGAGTAGAGCGGTCGAGGATAAAAATCAAAATGAAACATAGCAGAATTAAACGTTGGGTAGCGTGTACGGCTGTGATAGGCCTCAATGCATGGATTGCTCCGGCAGCCGACATGCTCCTCGTCGACAAAGGTGTTAGTAAGGTGCCGATTATCGTCGCGGCGGATGCCCCTGGAGCGACGACCGAAGCGGCCAGCGAGCTGGCTACCTATATTCAAAAAATATCGGGGGCAAAACCGGAGATTCTTGTCGGACCGGTTGACCCCGTGCCTGAAAGTGCGATCTGGGTTGGCATGCAGCCAAACCTTGCAGAAATTTTTCCGGGAGCAAATTTAGCGTTCACCTATCCGGAGGAGATTTTGCAAGTATGCGACGGCCGTAATTTGCTCATTGCCGGCCGCGACCTCAGGGTCGGTACGAATCAGATCGAACACGGTACCGTGAATTCTGTTTTCACCTTCATAGAGAAAAAACTCGATGTGCGTTGGTTGTGGCCAGGCAACTTGGGAGAGGATATTATAAAGAAGGAGACCCTCACGCTGGCTCCGTTTGAGTACCGTTTTCATCCCGTCTTTTTGAAGCGTCATTTCTGGCCGCGTCACCCCAAGGACTGGCATCTGCATCAGCGGATGACCTACTACGCGTATCCAATGAATTGCGGCCACGCCTTCACGGATTGGTGGGATCAATACAGCGAGACCCATCCGGAATACTTCGCCTTGCAAGCCAACGGCACTCGCACCCCAGTGCGCGAAGGATCCACGGTGAAGCTGTGCATCTCGAACCCTGGCGTTTGGACGCAATGGTTGGACAATGCCGAACAAGCGTTGAGGAACGATCCGTCGATTCGTGTGATCAGCGCCACGCCGAATGATGGTCCATGGCATTGCACGTGTGAAAACTGCCGTGCATGGGATCATCCGGACGCGCCGAGCGGGAGTCTTACTGAACGGCATGTTAAGTTCTGGAACAGGCTGGCGCGTGGATTGAAGGAACGTTTCCCGAATCGGGAAGTTTATGTTGGTGCTGCCGCATACGCTGCGTACTACGCACCGCCCATTGCCGAGAAGCTGGAACCGAACCTTGCCATTGCACAAGTCGGGCATTTCCCATTGACCGATCGGGAGAATCGGAAAGAGGCGAAACGGGATTGGCAACAATGGGCCACACAAGCGACGCTGATGTGGTATCGCCCGAACTACTGGTACTGGGCCGGTGGTGTCTGGGGACTGCCCGAAATATCGATGAAGAAGACGATCGAAGATTTCCGTTTTCTGGCCGATAACAAGTGCATCGGAATCTCTATCGATTGCCTACGCAACGTCTGGTCAACGCAGGGGCCGACCTACTATCTCATGGCCCAATTGGCGTATGATCCGTATCAGGATGGCGAAGCGGTGATGAAGGATTACTATCGACGCGCCTTCGGGCCCGCAGCCGCGGAAATGGAAACGTATTGGACGCAGCTCGAAGACGCCTGCGAGGCTGTCATGGACGATCCTGCCTTCAAACGCGGTTCGAACGCTCGTTACACGCTACCGGACATCTTTGTGCGCATCTATTCCCCAGAATGGATGGCTCAGGTCGAGGCGGTGTTGGAGCAGGCCGAAACCAAGGTCGCGGACCACGATCTCTATCAGCGTCGGGTGGCGTTTGTACGCACAGGCTTTGACTTTACGCGACTGCTGGTGCAGACGATTCCGCTCATGACTCGCGTGCGTGAGAGTCAGGCCAAGGACACGGAGGCAGTCCGTCAGGCGCAAGCCAACTGGGATGCTATCATGGCATTGGGCGAAGGGCTGGATTGGTTCGTGCTGCCGAGCATAAACATTCGCGACACGTTCATCGGCGGCACGGGTTATCAAGGGCGTATGCAGGATTA
>CAZUAY010000307.1:0-4579 GCA_964618405.1 uncultured Lentisphaerales bacterium | reverse complement strand
CTTTGCAAACCATCCTTCGAAGAAGTCACCGAGCGAAGCGAGGTTACCCTTGAACATTTGCTTACAAGTGAATCAAAGGAAACAGTTATGTCTCAATCAACCGCCCTGTATGATCTTCATCTACACACCGGATGGAGCTATGACGCAACCGCCAGAGTCGAGCCCTATTTCGAAGCCGCACAGAAGCACGGCGTACGATGCCTGGCGATCACCGACCATCACGTGATCGACGGACAAAAAGAGGTGCACGAGATTGCGCAAAAATATCCCGATATACGGGTCATACGAGCTGCGGAATTAACGGTGACGACTGAGTTTGGGGCGATCGACCTGCTGTGCTATCGTTTACCCGAAACCAACTCACCTGAGCTGCAAACGGTTTTCGATGAATACCACGAGTGGCAGCAAGCTACTGGCGCTGGCATCTGCGCCGGGGTGCAAGCACTCGGCCTTTCCTTCACAAATCAGCAACGGCAGGAGTTGCTCGCCACCTATCGACCAGCCAAAGCCACCGCTGTACAGGGCGACACACATGTTCGTAACCCCGTCTTGTGGAACTATTTTGTCGCACAAGGGTTCATCCAGACACCTGATGAGTATGGTGCGTTCATGCAACGAATTCGCGAACATGTCACATTGCCGAACTATCCTGATGTGTCGCAGGTCGTACCGGCTGTTAAAGCTGCGGGCGGACTGATTGCAATCGCCCACCCTTTCCGCTATTTCCGAAATGATGATCAAAAACACATGGATACGTTGCGCGAATTATTCCAGCTCGACGGAATCGAATGCGCTCACCCGAGTGTACCCCCCGAAAACAGTGCACTTTATCGTGCCTATTGCGAGCGGCACGGGCTGTTCTCAACAGGTGGATCAGACTGCCATGATGAGTCAGCGATCGATGCGACGTTCGCTCGACATGGCGGTCCTGCCGAATGGTTAGATGAATTTTTAGCCGCGATCGACAAGCAATAAAGTTATACACGCCCAAGCGTAACCGTCCGGCAGTTTTGCCTATAACTAGATTTTCAGGGTTAAAGATTTAAAGATTTTTCAACGATAAACTGTTTACTAAACGTGTTTTGCAAGAGGGTGGTTGGTTTCTGGATACTGGATGTTTTCCAATTTCGTCGCCTAATCGTTAATTCTAAAACTTTCATACTTGTAACTTTGAATTTTGAACTGACGCCACATTTGTGGCGTTCTCCCCGATCACCTTCCCGCCCCCCCCTATCATTCACCGGCTCTGAATCCATAATAGTGTTTGACGCTGATTAGCAAAGGGTGTATTTTTGCTGTGTCTATTGGGGAAGGGACGCATGTACCCGATTGGGGGCATAGATGTTTTCATCTCCAACACCTTTATCAGGAGTTTTTACATGTTCTATCGGTTGATATTTTTTACCTGTGCAATGATTTTAACAGAATTCTCTTTCGGAGGAGATATGCAGAGAAACCTTTTACAAAACCCTGATTTTGATTTTCACACGTTTGTTAATCACCGAGACGGCATTGCAAACAGCCACACGTTTAATAACGTAGCATTCTGGAATACAGATGCCTGGCAGGATATTACCGTAACCCGTGAGTCTCATGTTGCTCCCGAGATCAGACCGCCGAACTCCGTGCACAATATCGTAACCATCGCTCCCGGAAAGAAATTCAGACAGTTTTTTACACTACCCGAAGCAAGCCTCGCTTCCGGCGAAAAGGTAAGTCTGTCTGCCGGTGGTTATCAAGAAACACCGGGAGCGCTTAAAGCTTCTATAAAGCTTTTAAAGCTGGACAGCGAGGAAGGCACGTGGACTCCTGGCGATTTTGGATACGCCGATAAAAGAACATTCCAAAAACAGGCGCGAGGCGAGTTGATCGTCGCAAAAGCCTACGAAACGACATCCGATCAAACAGGAGCAATCGAACTTGAGATCCATGAAGCGGAGATTATCGGTAGGGTAAACGGGGAGGATCCGACGAAAGGCGTCAATACAATCGGTGTGAGCGTAGAATTCGAAAACACGTCAACGAACAGCCCGGTCTGGATCTATACACCCTGTCTTTCAAAATCTAACAGAGCACTTAAAAACCTCCCGATCACCCGCCCGATGGTTGCTTATTACCGGAACATCCCGCGGACGATTCAGAAGCTTTGGAAAGGAGAAACGCTCCACATCATGATTATGGGATCAAGCATCGATAGAGGCAGTGCCAATCCGCCACTATACCTGTATGATGAAGACCCCGCTTCACCGGATTTCAAAAAACCGATTTCCGAACGCATGTTTGAAGCTTCGCAAATTAACCGCCCCGATCTTGACGGTCATTTCGGTTGGTGGAATCATTTTTTCAGTTACGGCGGCAGATTGAAATTAGAACTTATGAGAAAGTTCAATCTTCCTGCAAGCAAAATATGCCTGACGTTTATGGCGTGTGACGGATCCTGCGTAGGCGAAGCACATTCAGGGCTGAAAGAATATTTTTCCCTTTCTTTGCCACCTTCAGAGAATGGCACAGGCCATCGAACGGGAATGCAGTGGGATGAGCTCCACCCCGACCTTTTTAATCGTCCCCAGGGCCCGGCCCCGGACCTTGTGATTTTTGGCAGCGGTGCAAATGAAAAGACCGACACACCTGACGAAGTCGCCGTCTTCGAAGGTATGATTCGCTGGATTCAGCGTCACAGCCCAAACACCGAATTCCTCTTCTCTCCATTTCAAAATTATGGCGGCTACACCCCTACCCCCGGCGATCTAATGGCGCTTTCACTCCGGTATCAGATTCCATTCCTTGACTACGGAAAAAATGGGGACGACGCCGTCAGATGGTGTAACAGGTTCGCATTAGTACCTGCTGACGGGCATCCACAAGCGGCAGCCCATTACTTGTGGTTCAAACAAATAGAAAAAGCCTTCGAGTGCTGGGATCCGATCACGCCGGGCATTGCCCAATTACAGCTTCCTGAACGCGTTCACAGAAACACGTATGGGTGGGAAGGCGAGATGGTCACCTTTGATGAGCAGAGCCCGCGCATCCAGAATGCGAGGTTTATCTTTGAGGATACAGCACTAAACTGCTGGGCGAAATTTGATCGGAGCACAGTTACAGCTTCTTTCTTAGTCGATGGGAAGAAATGCTCTTCGCGACAAAGCCCTTACAAGGGAAGAGACATCAGAAATTCTACCTTTAGACACGGAAACTGCAGCCTTGGCGATCGACATGTTTTGGAAATCACCGGCCAAGACGTCGAACTCGTCGCAGTCGATTCGAAGGTATGTCCAGGCAGACGTTACTTTCAAGTCGACAACAGACTTTGGAAAAACAAATCACCAGTGACCGAATTCAAATCAGATTGGGGTGCTCCTTACGGTAACAAAAAAATCGTACTCAACCCCGGCGAACAGATGACAATTGATGTCGTCTGTACAGACATCTCCGTAGCCTATGTCGACCATATAGAGGGTGGCGAAATAAGCCTGACGATCGATGGCGTTGAAAAGCTTCTTCAGCCGACAAACATACCTTATATTGACCAAGAAGAAAATGATTGTTACATCGAAAACAGAAAAGGTGTTCTCAATCTTGGGTTTGGCCTCCACGCCGTAAGCATCACAGCAACCCAGGCGCCTGTCACGATTCTTGGTCTTTATACGTATGATTCACGGCCGAACAGAAGTTTGGAACGCAGGTTAAGCGGCTTCGCGTCATCTGGCGAAACCGTCGTTTTCTCCCACCCATTCAAAGCGCGCCCAATGATTATTTGTGGCAATGGGATCAGCATCAAAAATGACGATATCACGAACAGTCAGGCAACTTTTTCCGGCGAAAACCAGGGCTGGTATGAAGTCATCGGCGAATAGCAATCAATTCAGTGTGGGCCTACGTGTGTGACAACGTCTAAAACTCAGTGCCATTAACGACTGGCTCCGGGCCAATCCCCCTTGCGCCCTTCCGACCCGTCAGCACACACGGCAACCGCTTTCACTGTAATCTGCGGAAAGTTTCGGGATTACAAGATTTCTGAAGGGAATCAAACACGATCAAACCCGATCAAATTCATCCGCAATCATTTTTATTAAATCGGCTTGTACGACCTTGTGATTGAAATCAATCATTTCGAGTAAGGAAATATCAAATCTTCTGCTGATTAAATTATCTTTTATTTGATCGATGATCTCAACGTCCATCAAATCACTATTAATTTGAACATCAACAATCATTCCATTAAAAACCTGAAGATGAATATCTAATAAGCCGTAATCAAACCGACGAGAAATCCGCTTACCCGTTAAATCAAACCGGGACAACCAGTGTTCACTTGAATATTTATCCGTTAAATCATTCGTCGTAATTTCACATTCAACACACTCGCACTTAAAAACGTTAGTCACAGCTTTCTTTAAACTGTCCATAATGTTGGGAACAGTAGCCATCGGATTGAAATCCGATATATTCTTCACCCGTTGGGCATGACTTTGAACACCATGTTTTTTTGTAACCGTTCACGGGCTATATAAGTAATTTTCTTTCTGTACAATCCGTGTTTTGAGAAGTCAGCCCGACGTCCCAACTGTTTGGGAGCCGG
>CAZUAY010000306.1:0-4581 GCA_964618405.1 uncultured Lentisphaerales bacterium | reverse complement strand
TGGCTAATTCAATAAAGTCTTCACCGAGGCCTTTAAGTCGTCTAACATCACTATAGCACTCGGTTGATTCGCCTGATGCGCCAAAGAACGCCAAGTACTTTTGCATAATCACTTCACTAAGTGGGTTGGCATCAAACAGAGGTTTAACCTCGTCATTAAAATACTCTTCTGCCTCAGCAGGTGTAATTGCATCTGTAGTCTCTTCTAAGCCACCATACGCCAACACATTAGGAGCATTCATAGCTGCTGCAACCGACAATTCGGCATTTGCAATTGCTGCCAACACAGCTTCTTTCAATATAGGTTCAGCTTCAACTTCACGCCCTAATCTAACCAAAGCTTCTGCTTTCAAAAACAGTATTTCATGATAGCTAAGTAACATAGTAGATGCAAGTTGCGAATATACAAACACAGATGTGTCATAGAAATACTGAACCTCTAGGTTTTCACCATTAGGTGCCATAAAGAATTCATCATCAACACCTCCAGTCTTTTGCACCCAGTCGGCATCAACAAACACCCTGCGAAGGCGTGGGTCGTTTCGGTCGGATAGTTTTTGCAACATACTCTCACTACCAGCCAGTGCGTCTCTACTCCATTGAAAATCGAATAGTGGGTTAAGATTTGAAGAGTTGTAAACATTAAAAGCAGCCTGTTCATCAACAGAGGCAAACGACTTATCTACAAATTCAATAACCTTCTCAAGGTCAGCAATTTGATTAGCCGACTGCTTCAGAAGCCTCATGGTATAACGGGCTTTTAAGCCATAAGCGAGTTTAAGCCATTTACCTTTATTTCCGTTATATAGTAAGTCACTACTACCCATTGCGCCCGAGGCATGTCCGTCCACTCCTTGCAAATCGACAATTGCATCATCAAGATACTTGAATACGCCATCATAAATATCTTTCTGTTTATCGATTTTTGGATTCATATACACAGGCACTCCTGCCGAAGCAAACAATGCGGCTTGGCTCCATGGGGCATCACCAAACATATCGGCAATAATTGCCGAGTTATAGGCTGCCATCACTTCTCCAACACCTTTGGTAATAGAGTTTCCTTCTTGCACACCTCCGGGGCCGCATTTTTCAATAACCACTCTTGCGTTTTTAAGTGTACTGTATAGGTTATTCCATACATTATTAAAAGTAGAAGCTGCCGATGGTTCCCCTTGACGATGCTCTGCCCTAAACAACTGATTGTGCGTTCCCACCTCATGCTCCACATATGCCGAGGCATAAGTATTTATGTCGCCACCCACATTATTAAATGCAGTAGAGGTGATAACATCGGTAATGATATATTTGGCAGGAACATCACCGGTATGGTTCAAATCTTTGTTAACTCTATCCATCACATCCTCCGAACATGCCGATAGAATAAAGAGTGAGGCTGCAATTACCTGCCCACCTTTGATTAAATATCTTAATTTTTTCATAATTATCACTGTTAACGATTAAAAATTCAGATTAACACCAAAGCCATAACTAGAGGCACCCGGTAATGAGAACCGCTCAAATGCACCACTCATATTATTATTACCTTGAGTTGCTTCAGGCTCCATGCCTTCTATTTCTGTCCACAGTATTATATTACGTGCAAAAGCGCTAACCTGCACACTAATACCATTTTTGCTATAAACAGGATAGCTAATTGCCAATTCTCTCAATTTCACAAATGAGTTATCGTAAATCATCGATTCAGAGATATTGTTTTCGGCACTGAAATAGTTTTGTGCCATACTGCCCGGTATCTTTATGTCGTTAGGAGCATAAATAGGATTTCCTGATGCATCGGTACCGGTAATTTTTACTGCTGGACGATCAAACATAAAGTCGGTTTTCTGTCTGTATTCACCCGATTTTTCACTTATACCGTACATATCCAGCAGCCCTTTGGTGCCACTATACATTTGTCCGCCGCTCTTCCAATCGAACACAGCTGAAATCTTAAACTTATAAACTTCAAAACCGGTATTAAATCCTAATCTGAAATCGGGAGCTACAGTACCGATAACCATCTCTTCACCAGGCTGAGGAAAACCATCGTCATCTACCACAATTTGCCCTGCCTCGTTACGTAAATAGCTTACACCATAAATAACAGGGAATTTATCACCAATACCGGCTCTCACCTGTGGTTCAACAAATCCACCAAGGAAAATACTATTTACACCAGGAGCCAGCTTATCCACATAGTTATCTATTTTAGAGAAGTTAAACCCTAGATTCCACTTAAAGTTTTTAGTTTTAATTGGGGTTAAATCCATGGTAATTTCATGAGCATTGGTATGAATAGAACCACCGTTGGTTATCAATTCTCCATAACCTGTAGATCCTGCCAATGGTACTCCAAAGATTTGATCCTTAACATCCTGACGAGAGAATGTATAGCCAAGATTTACTAATCCGTCAAAGAAAGTCAAATCTAAGCCACCCTCATAAGATATAGTATTCTGAGGTTTCAAATCGGGATCATAAATAGTTGAGTTAGGAAGATATGCTACCACACTTCCAATTGGATAGGTAATGGGCACTCCCGATGAAAAACCACCACCATAACTGGGTGAGGTATAGTAGTTGTTATAGTAGTTACCCGCTTGTCCTACTTCTGCATACGAACCTCGCAATTTACCATAGGTAAGCACGTCATTTTTAAGCACATCCAATTCTGTAAAAATCCATCCCAATGAAACTGAAGGATAGAAGAAAGAGCGACTGTCGCGAGGCATTGTTGACACTACATCATTACGACCGGTAACGTTAAGGAACAACATACTCTTATATGCTAAAGCAAGGTTACCGAACACACCTAATGTGCGCTCTTTACGATATGACTCACCAGCCTGATAGACTGACGCATTGTTGATATGGTTCCAACCCGAGAAGTTGAAATTCATACCATAAGCTTCGCTAAATTTACGTTTATAGTCAACCAACTCTTTACCTACAACAGCATCAAAAACGAAATCATCATTAATTTTCCAATTATAAGCAGCTGTAAACAAAGAGTTTAGCTCATTTATAGTATAATTGTAATGATCTACTTCGCCCTTGCCGTTGGAGTGGCCATAACCCCACACATCGGAGTAGTTGGAAACATAAGCATCATCACCCAACTGATATTTCATCACCAACTTATGATTTTCGGTATTGAAATTGGTAGCATACTGCACATATACATTACCGAAAAATCGTTGCAATCTCTCAGTAAATTCATTGTTTTTAACAGCCCAATAAGCGTTATCAAACGATCCGCCTCTATAGTTATTCTGAGTATATGGGTCGCCCAATATATGAGAAGGGATGCCGGCCAGGTCATAACTTGGAGGGGCAGGGAATACAGTAGCTATGATACCATTATTGGCAGAACTCTGTTTAGTAAGTTTAGAAGATATGAAAGAACCTGAAAAGCCGGCAAGCCAGTTTTTATACAACTGTGCCTCGGCTGCCATCTTCACATTATATCTATCAAGCCCTGTTGAAGGAACAATACCTGTAGAGTTGGTATTACCAAGCGATAAAGCAAAGTTACCCTTATCGAAACGTTGTGCTATATTTACAGAGTTACTCACTGTAACACCGGTTTCAAAGAAATCGCCAACATTATCATACTTTTGAGGCTTTACCCATGGGTCAAGTCCTGCATTTTTACGCTGGGGAACGTAATACATTCCTTGTTTCATACCGTCGGCATCGGTATATCTGTTGGCAGTTTCACCACCGTAACCTGGATCTTTTGCCAAGTCGCTAATTCTTGGTCCCCAGCTTAATGAAGATGTTGGATTATACTTACCATTGGTACCTTGAGCAAATTCGTCCTGTAATTTAGGAAGGATTGATAATACATCGAACGAAACGTTTGAATTAAAAGAAATTTGAGGCTTATCTTTCCTTGCATTTTTACCACTTTTGGTAGTTATAACAATAACACCATTGGAAGCGCGCATACCGTAAAGTGCTGATGCAGCCTGCCCTTTCAACACGTTGATACTCTCGATGTCATTAGGGTCAATATCGATAGAGCGATTAGCAAAGTCGGTTCCTGTTACAGAGTTTCCAGTGCTAACATCCGACGTAGAGGCCACAGGAGTACCGTCAATAATATATAACGGCGAGTTATTACCTGTAAACGAACGAGCACCCCTAATTGTAATGTTTGATGATGCACCTGGCATACCTGAGGCTGAAGTAATCTCAACACCTGCAACTTTACCTTGCAGTGCTGTTGCCACATTGGAGTTTGCAGCTTGTGTAAGCTCTTCCGAGTTAACATTTTGAACAGCATAACCAAGAGCTTTCTTTTCGCGGCTGATACCCATTGCAGTAACTACAACTTCATCAACCTCCTTTGTGTCGGGTTGTAAAACCACATTAATTGTTGACCGACCGGCAATATCAACTTCTAAAGTACGCATGCCCATATAGGAAACCCACAAATACTGGGCATCTTGAGGGATTTGAAGGGAATAAACACCGTCGGCATTAGAAACCGTTCCAACGCTAGTGCCTTTAACCATCACAGCGGCTCCCGGAATAGGAAGCCCGTCATCAGCACCGGTAACAGTACCGGTAATAG
>CAZUAY010000305.1:0-4583 GCA_964618405.1 uncultured Lentisphaerales bacterium | reverse complement strand
AGAGGAGCCACAAACCGTCTTCTTCTCGGCAGCCTCAATCTCGTACTTGTACTCGTATTGAGGAGAACGGGACTCATACTCGAAACCTCATTAGAAGAAGGAATTGAACTTGCGACAGAAAGGTAGAAGAAATCTCAATTTAGCGAGGTCTGCAGGTTAGGCTCAACTGCGTCTCCTGCCGCAAGCCCAAGCCTCGGAATTATCATCTGCCGGCCTCCCAGTCCGAGATGTAACATTCTTATTCCGATATTTCCGGCGACTGCCTGGTGGCTGACTTGGGACACTGCCGCCAGAGGTCACGCAAACGAGGCAGAGCCGCTTCTCCTCCTCCTTCGTGCCTAGCCAACCAGCATCCGATGATGACCCCGGTTCGCCCGATGCCGCCCCAGCAGTGGACATAAACCTTCTGGCCGCGTTCGATGCAGTATTTTTTGGTATTCCCCAGCAAGTAGCTTGCCCAGAATCACCCAGTAACAGTTTTTGATCGGTTGATTCATTGTAGAGTGCAACCGGCCAAACGAATGTCGCCATCGACTTGAGTCATGATATTCCCATCCGGGTTACGCCCCAATCGTTCCCTGTTGGGTGAGACTGAGAGATACTCGGTTAATATAAAACCGATATCGGCTCCATCTTTCTTCCTTCGGTCGGCTGGCCGTTCATAGAATGACATGATCTTAAGCGTGACAATTGCAGGAAGTGTCGCCACACGGATAGCTTCGTTTTTATCTCCCACGGACAACAATTCTGCAGAATTGTAGCTGTCCTCAAACCCAATAATACCCCATGGCTGTTGATCGCCATACCACGTTATGGTTTTCCCATCAGCGGAGAGTCCACCGAACGGTATGAGATCAAGCTTCTGATGGGTTTCAGGATCTATCAGTTTCTCCGGACACGTTGGATCGGGCAAGGTAAAACCAATGCCTTGCAACGCCTTTGATCCCTCACGGAAACTATCCCAGTCCGGGAAAGCCATCGAGATGTCGATATCCTCGGTTCGGCGGATAGTATCTTTCCCGTTTAGGTGCCAAAACCAGATGTCACGAGCAAACGCGCCCACCAGCATGGGCGACGACTCGGGATTTCCAAGTACGCTACAAACCTTTCTCAGTAGCGACAGTTTATTCGAGTCAATTGGTGTTGATGATGGGATGGATATGGTGTTCATAAATAATTTTAGCAACCTCCCGAGTCCGGTCGTCGTCTATCGACAGCAGATCAGCATAGATCAACAAGGGGTGGACGCAGTGCCCTTGTACGGGCTTGTGATTCGTAGTAGGCCAGAGCGGCTTGAGGAACTCCACGGAACCTGCGGGATCTTTCTGAAGTTGATGCTTCAAGATAAATGCATGTGAGGGAAGGGATCCAAAAATTGTTGCCGTTTGGGGCTTGAGCGAATGCGTGAGTAGCGCCGCCGCCGTTTCTCCGGACCATAACCCGTTTTCCAGAACGGCATCCCGCCACCAGTTTGCCTGCGCGGGCTGATAACGCCCGAGCAATAGACTGGGACGTAAACGCTCTTGGTAACCCTGAACCCATCGCTCAAGCAGACTCACTCGATTCACCAGCATCCTGTGCCCAGCAGAAACCTGTATGATGTATTGTTGCTGTATAAGATCCGCCATGATCCAGCCAATCGTACTCGTCGCAATTCCCGTCGCTTGGCTGATTTCACGATAGGGCTTTCCGACCAAAGCCAGCTCGGGCTTTGTCGAGTTCAACTCATCGTCCGCCAAGAGGTTGAGTATGAGTTTCAATCCACTCGGGTGAAATGCACGACATGTGTTGCTGTTCCCTAGAAGAACCTCCTCGCGATTTAAACGCCGCCCAATAACAAACAGGTACAGGTCTTTCTGTGCGAGGAAAGCATTGCCAGCCATGTCAACGAAGTGAATGTTGGCTGCGCGAAGTTGTTCGCCGACCTTCTCGCTGACATAGCTAGTCACGAGCAACAAAGGATTATTCGATTTGGCATGCCGGGGTAAAGAAAGCAGGTGTATGAAGTCAGCTCTTATCGTTTGTTTCTCGATGTAGGGCTCTTTGATAACGCCTCCACGGACTTTGATCGTGGCAATGCCATCAACTAGGAATCCGTCGGGGTGACGGTCGCTTGAGCCCTCAAAAGAGATATCAGCTAGCCCTTTTATAGCCGCTGCCGCTCTTTTTAAAATATGTGTCTCTGGTTTCATGGTTTTGCCCTCGATGTCCAATAATATACTCTGTCCAATGTCATTAGACAAGCGATATTATTGGACATAACGTATTGATGCTTTCCTTGATCTGCCCAACGGTCGGTTCCATGATGGTATTGCGAACAGCTAGGCTGGCGCCAGTATCGGCACTCGGTTCCAGAGTCCCATACCCACCAGCACCTTAATTTAGCGGGAAAAGAGGGTGTAATACATAGAGCGGACGCGTTACCGGTCATACGGAATGCGTCCTGTGTTTATCTAAACGAAAGGATTCCTCTTTGAATGTACATCGCTATGCTTGGCCCGATGCTGGCGAGGATATTTCTACCACGGAGGCCAACGGCTTTATGGCTTCGTTTCGCCGAGTCGCCCAGTTTACTTCGGTCGACTCCACACGAGAGGTGCTCACTGGGGTGCTTGTTGATGTCGGGGGGCAGGGTGAAAAGGTGGACGGTTGCTTAATGACGCGCAGTAGAAAACGGAAGTTGAGTGTGTGCTGAAAACAAGGTAAACATACGGCAACTGCTCAAGGACATGACCGGAAGAAGATGTGAAGATTAGCTGATTTAGGATAATGAAACTCATGTCATGTCGGCAATATGTTTGAATCGCTGAAGAATTATGTCACAGCGTTCGGCGGGTTCATTTTCTGTAACAAGGAACCCTTCAACGGCATTCAGAAAATCATCGTTCTGAATCCAAGCTTGGAACTTCTCTGCCAAATAAAGTCGGAGTTTCTGAGACGATTTTAAAACTTCGTCCAGTATCTCTTCTCTGCCGTTCATTAAACAAATGATATCTTCAAGATCCTGGCTGCAGAGAAAATCGCGCTTGCCACGTCCGTCAAACGCCTCGATTTTAGTTGCAATATAATAGGGTGGCATGAGTATTTTAATGGGCCGACCTTCCAGAAGTTGTACCTGAGCGTTGGAAAGTGCTTCTTCGAGCCACGTTGAATCCCAGCCGAGCACATCGCGTGTTGTCGGCATGACATCTATAACAATACCCCTGAAAATATAACGACACAGCGGCGCACCTTCGGTTGTATCGTTTTTAAACCCATGACGCCTTAGCATTTCTTCTAGTTTTGTATAAGAACTACGGGTCGGAGTGTCCACAAGTACATCAATATCCTTCGTTACGCGAACAGGTGCTGCGGCTTGATCTGTTAACAATACTTGAAGGACAGCTCCGCCAAGAAATGCGAAATCCCAATTGAGCCTGTCAAACTCTGCGGCGATTTCGAATATCTGCTCGATTGTTGTCATGGTTGAATGATTTCTTTTAATTTATTTTCTGCCCAGCTTGTTTCACGCGCTTTCCCCATCCTGAGCATATCGAGTAAAGCGAGTATTGCGTATAGTTCCGGGTTTTCTTCTACGACTTTCACAACCGATGGATAGAGCGGTTCTATACCTTGGCCTCTGATGTTTCCAGTTGGAGAGGGCCAGACGGGAACTGGACCCGTGTTCTTCATAAAAAAACCTTCGGCAACAGGGGCGGCAGAGGCTGTGGGAATTCCCCTGATTAACCGGACTCTGTATTCCAGCGGAAAAACGTACTTGAATCCATGGATTAAAAATTCGAGTGCCGATTTTTTGATTGGGGTCCTATCAGAAGATAGCAGTCTTACGCTTATTAGCCTCTCAGTTGCAGCATGAATCTCAGACGAACTCATGCACAACGCCTTTCCAAGCCCGGCGTAGGTCATTTCTGAAACGTCTGAACTTAATAGCTTCGCAAGAAGTACAATGTCTTGTTTTTTTAACATGCCAGTTACATTACTTTCCTCTCATGTTTTTGTCAATCATAATTGTTTTTAATGTATTAAGATTATTTAGTAACTTTCACTAAGCAAACACTTTATCTTGTACTATTCGCTATTCGCGAATAGCGAATATGATATGAGTTGTACTTTAAAATATTAAACAGACATTCCCGCACCCGCAATCCATCCTGGACTTAATAACGCAGATGGCGGCACTGTATCGGGCACGGATCATAATCCAAGAAAACGAATCCCTATTCACAACCCCCTCTGTGCAACCTCTGTGTCTCAAAACTCTCTGTGTTTAAATCCATCCCAACCTATCCACCCTCTGTGTTACCTCTGCGGCTCTGTGCCTCTGTGTGAGGTATTGCCATAACATGAGAAGTCTATAACCAATAATCATGCTGCTATGCTTCGCGCTACCACGGGAAGCATAGCACAACCCAGCGCGTTGCGGTTTTCACACAGAGCCACAGAGACACCGAGGGCCACAGAGAAGAAGAGATTGGGTGGGGAATGGTGAGGGATTACGATTACGAGCACGATTACGACTACTTTACTGTCAATACTAACCAAAGGAATTTTATGAGTACACTGACCGATTATCGGGCTAGGCC
>CAZUAY010000304.1:0-4604 GCA_964618405.1 uncultured Lentisphaerales bacterium | reverse complement strand
GAAGAGGGAATTGAACTTGCGACAGAAAAGTAGAAAAACCTCAATTTAGTGAGGTTTGAAACACGCCGAAAACCCAGGCCGTTCTTCCGGATATGACTGTTTCTCCATTCTGCCACTAGCCACTCACGACTAGCGACTAGCGACTGTAATCGGGCTGTCAACGGCCCCCCCCCCGTCGCTGACCGATTACGTTTCGTTGCGAAAACAGAAGCGGCATGCTATACTGTTCTTCCTTTACAAGGAGTTGATTTACGTGCCAAGAAACATCCCCGTCGTCATCATCGCAACCGTCCTGCTTCTCTCCGCCCGATGTCCTTCTTTCGGTGACATCAAGCATGATCCGGCGAGCTTCACAACCATTCAAGGAAAGACTCTCGATATTGACGGAAAACCCGTGCGGTTTTTCTGCGCCACCGGTATCGTGGTGCCTGTGCCGGCCTTTTCTGCCGATGACAACGACGAAACCCGCAAGGCCAAATGGAATGCTGTGGCGCAAGAAGGAAAGATACTGGTGGCGACACTTCGCGAAGCCGGATTTAATATGGTACGCCTCAGTTCGATTCCCACAGGCGAGTCGGGTGTACAAGGAAACTTTACTGTGGCCGAACTTTACGAACACTTCATCGGAGTCTGCAAGGAAAATGGCATTCGAATTTGGGCGGAGGTCATGCACCCTGCAACAGTCGTTCCTATCAGCACCTCAGATGTGACGTGTCTCGATGACCCCGCCTCAGCTATTGCCTGGACGAATGCCGTCACAGCGTGTGAAAACCCTAGAGATCTTATGCTGGCCGCTCCTTGGGATCCGCGGATCGAAGTCACGCTGCAACGTCGCCTCCGCGAATGGGCACGTAGTTTTAACCCTTACACCGGATTACGGCGTTGCGACGACCCCGTCTTCGCTCTCTGGAGCTTCGAACAGCTCTGGTGGGACGACATTAATGCACTCGGCACATCAACGCTACCCACATTCTTCGGCGATCTGCTCACAAAATTTTGGAACAAATGGCTATACGAGAAATTTAACACCGATGAGGAGCTTCGTCGCGAGCTCCCCGACCTTGACGAGACGGAATCCATCGAACAAGGGAACATACGGCTCATTCGCGCCGACGTTTGTCAGGCTTGCTCGAAAAAATCGCCACCGTCTTCAGAATGTCCTCGAGTCGCTTTGCAGAGGAAGTTCCTAATTAACCTCTACGCCGTACACATGATCCGCCTTGCGTCTCCGTTCACGATGTTGGGCGAATCGACTCGAAGAGCCCCCATCATCATCAGCTCGAATGCCAGGCGCGACACGCTCAACGTCATCTCTACCGCCAGATTCGTGCGTCCCTTCTCTCCAATTCGCGAACGCAACGAACCGACAATCATGTATGAGGACGATGCCGATCCTTCGTTATTTCAATTCGACGTTACGGCCTTCGCCGTTTCCAACAACGTGAGCGTGATTGCCATGCCGTGGCGCGGCAATCCCGAAGCATGCATTTTCGCGTCGCAACTCTTCCGTTGGGGCGGCAAATTCAGCGAGAAAGGAATTGTGGATAAGCCCGGCCTAGCGATGTTCAACGGCGAAATCACCACGAACTGCAACACAATCACATTCCCACAAGCCGGGGTCTCCATCTCCAACGTTAGCTTCTGGGCCTGTCAGTCTGTTTCATCAACAAATTCCACGCCTGACACCGCCACGAATGAGGTTTTTACAAATCTCGTTTTTACAAATGCAATCTTTACGATTTCGATAGAGGCGGTGGATGCGCATGTCCTAACTTCAGCCTCGACGGTTGACGTGACGGTCTACGCCACGGATAAGAATACTGGCGAGCGGCTCGACACGGCATTCACGGCGACATTTGATGGAATCCATCGAGACGAACTCACCTTCTACGACATCACGGGCAAGGCAATCAAGACTAAAAATGCCACTCATTCGTTCGACGTTCCATTCGAGCATCATGCGTTTAAAATACGGTTCTCTTCAGACATCGGCCTCATCAAAAGGGCAATTCGGTGACCTCTCCGCTACCAAGTTGCTTCACCCCCGATGGAACAGGGACTCGCCTCGCCATCCATGTCGTCCCACGAGCGTCAAAATCCGAAATCTGTGGCTACCAAGGTGATGCGCTGAAAGTACGTCTGCAGGCGCCACCCGTTGATGGCAAAGCCAATAAAGCCCTTTGCGCATTCATCGCCGAAAAGCTCGGTCTCCCACCGCGCGACGTCACCCTCGCCACCGGCACCACCAGTCGCCACAAAACGCTCCGCATCCCCAGCCTGCTCCCCGAAGAAGTGATGGCGAGGCTTGGCCTAAGACCCTAGGGGTTAGCCGGTTAGCAAGAAGTCTCTCTTTTTACTCTCTTTCTTCAATCAGTCTCTGGTTGAAGCCTATTGCCTTATCGCCCCTCCAAGGTGGGGCGCAGTCGTCACGCGCCCATCATCAGCGCAGCGGGTCTCGGCTTGGTTTTGACTCCTTGACGCTTTGATGCTTTGACGCGGGTTGAGAGCTCCCAACTCACAACTCGCAACTTCCCCGCGCAATAACAATCGCCGTGCGCGCTGGCAGGTAGACGCGAATCTTATCTACCTGCTCTTTTCCCACAATCTGGTGTCTCACAGGGTAAATTTGACCGTCAATAATGCGCCCTTGCCCACCGAAAAACGGCGAATCAGAATTGAGCTTCAATTCGTATTTTCCTGGCGGAACGAGAATCTCCCAGTCCGGATAGGACTGCGACCAATGCAGGTTTACGGCAATAAAAAACTTGCCGCGCGCAAAGACGAGGATCTTTGCCCCGTTGTCCACACAGAGCGTCTTGATGGGCTCCAACATAATGCGGGGTTCACCAGCAAAGAGGTTCACTAGTGCTTCATCAAAATCGCCCATCCAACTGAACTGGAGGTCGGAATTATCGCGCAAGCTCCACTGCCGCCGAGCATATTGACATGAGTAATCATTGCCTTCTCGCGGAAAGTCAATCCACTCGGGATGGCCAAACTCATTGCCCATGAAATTGAGATAGCCGTGACCCGCCGTCGCCAGCGTCGCCAACCGTGCAATCTTATGAAGCGCCACGGCGCGCTCAATCACGAGGCTACCGCTGTTCCGGTGCATCGAGTCGTAAAGCGCAGAACCCGCCATCTCGAAGAAAAGCGTTTTTCCACCGACCATCGCCTGGTCATGACATTCCACATAGCTAATCGTCTCCTCGTCTGCACGACGATTCGTCAGTTCATGCCAGAGCCACGGAAGATACCAGTCCGGATCGGGAATCTCACGGACGAGTTTGCCCCACGCTTCCGTGATGCCCATGGCCAGACGCATATCGAAGCCCGCTCCGCCTTCGGACGCCGGTGCGCCAAGCCCTGGCATACCGCTCACGTCCTCAGCAATCGTAATGGCATCAGGCCGCAGACTGTGGATCACCTTGTTCGCCAACACGAGATACACGTAGGCATCCTCGTCCACGCTTTCATCAAAGTACTGCTCGTAATCCATGAAGTCTACGCCGAGCCCGTGGTGATCATAGAGCATACTTGTCACCCCGTCGAATCGGAACCCGTCAAAGTGAAATTCATCGAGCCAGTAGCGACAGTTTGATAACAGAAAATGCAAAGTCGAAAAACGGCCATAGTCAAAGCACGCGGAATCCCAGATGGGATGACGTCCACGTGGCCCCTCATGGAAATAGAGATAGCTGGTGCCATCGAACTTTGCCAACCCTTCGTCCACATTCAACACGGCGTGCGAATGAATCAAGTCCATAATGACCGCAATGCCGAGACCATGCGCCGCATCAACCAGCTCTTTCAGCTCCTCTGGCGTACCGAAGCGCGACGAACAGGCAAAGAAGTTGGAAACCTGATACCCGAACGAGCCATAATACGGATGCTCCATGATAGCCATGAGCTGGATCGTGTTGTAGCCAGCCTTGGAAATCCGTGGAAGGATTTTTTCGCGAAACTCGGTATAAGTCGCGATCTTCGCTTCCTCCTGCGCCATTCCGACATGGCACTCGTAAATGAGCGGATCACGGGCCGGAATACGGAAGTCCGGATATTGCCACTCGTACGGTTGTGGTGGGCACCACACTTGAGCAGAAAAGATCTTCGTGGCAGCATCTTGCACCACGCGGCGTGCGTAAGAGGGCAACCGAGTACCGCTCCCGCCAGGCCAGTCGATCTCGAGTTGATAATGCTGGCCGTGGCAGAGTGCCGACGCTGGCAATACGACCTCCCATACCCCATCATCCGAAAGACGCTTCAGCGCGTATTCCGGCAAACGCTTCCAGTCGTTGAAATCGCCAACGAGCCAAATTGCGTTTGCGTGCGGCGCATAGTCGCGAAAGACCCACCCGCCCTTGTGCGCATGAAGTCCATAAAATTCGTGAGCCGACGCAAATTCTGCGAGAGATTTGAGCTTCCCTTGCAAGCGTTTCTCCAAGGCATCAGCACGATCTGCTCGGGCTTGAATGCGCGGCAAATAGCGCGCAAGATAGGAATCATCGGCAAGACGCTTCAGACGTTTATCACGAATCATGCTAGGCCCTTTCAGATAGTGTTTTGAATCATGGACTTATCACGCCTCGATGCGGCGTCGAAAG
>CAZUAY010000303.1:0-4620 GCA_964618405.1 uncultured Lentisphaerales bacterium | reverse complement strand
TCTGGATGAGGTAATTCCTGATAGTCCATGGTCGATGGTCGGTAGTCCTTCTTTTCGTGTTGCTTTCTCTTACTCGCGACTCGCCACTCGCGACTCGCAACTTCTCAAATACTTCATGATGTGATCGAGGTCTTTATCGCCGCGGCCGGAGAGGCAGACGAGGATGATGTCGTCTTTGGGGCGTTTGCGGGCTTCGCGCATGGCGCCGGCGAGGGCGTGCGAGCTTTCAAGCGCGGGGATGATGCCTTCGTATTTGCAAAGCAACTGGAAGGCGGCGACTGCCTCGGCATCCGTCACGCCTTCGTAGCGGACGCGTTTGATGTCGTGCAAGAGCGCGTGCTCGGGGCCAACGCCGGGATAGTCGAGTCCGGCAGAGATCGACCATGCCTCGTTAATCTGCCCTTCGTTATTCTGCAGAAGATAGGTCATGGCGCCGTGAAGGCTTCCGGGCGTGCCGCCGTTGATGGAGGCAGCGTGATGCGGTGTGTCTAAACCTTCGCCTGCCGCTTCGATGCCAACGATTTCGCAGTCGTCATCGAGGAACGGGTAGAAGAGCCCCATGGCGTTGCTTCCGCCGCCGACGCAGGCGACGAGCATGTCGGGCATGCGTCCGGTGAACTCGACAATCTGCTTGCGCGCTTCGTCGCCGATGACGCGCTGAAAATCGCGGACCATGGTGGGATAGGGGTGCGGCCCCGAGACGGTGCCGATGACGTAGAACGTGTCTTCGCTCTCACCGACCCAGTAGCGCAGGGCTTCATTCATTGCGTCCTTGAGTGTTGCTGTGCCCGAGGTAACGGGGATGACCTCGGCGCCGAGGAGTCTCATGCGCAGGACATTTGGGGCTTGGCGTTCGATGTCATCCTTGCCCATAAAGACTTTGCATTCCATCCCGAAACGAGCGGCGATGGTGGCGGTGGCCACGCCATGTTGTCCGGCACCGGTTTCGGCGATGAGCTTCGTCTTGCCCATGCGCTTGGCGAGGAGGCCTTGTCCGACCACATTGTTGATCTTGTGAGCGCCGGTGTGTGTGCAGTCTTCGCGCTTGAGGTAGATCTGTGCGCCGCCGACATGCTCGGAGAGGCGTTGGATGTGGTCGATGGGCGTTGGCCGCGCAGCATAATGCTCGAGCATGCTGTGGAATTCGCGGATGAACGCCGGATCATTCTTGGCCTCGTTGTAGGCGGTGTTAAGTTTGTCGAGCGCCGCGATGAGCGTTTCGCCGACATAACGTCCGCCGTAGGGACCGAAGTGGCCTGTGGAGTCTGGATAGTTACCGATAATTTTTTTCATAAAATGGGTCTCGATAGGGCACGGCATGCCGTGCCCTTACATAATCGCACGGTAGCGCGTGTGGGCTTTGCGCATGAGTTGTTCGGTTGCTTCCCAACTGATGCAAGCATCGGTTACCGACATGCGAGGATTAAGAGTCGAGAGATCTTTGGGGATGGCTTGTGAGCCTGGCTCAAGATAGCTTTCGAGCATGAAGCCACGGATTGATTTGTTGCCGTGTTCCATTTGATCAAAAAGACTGTCGAGGACATCGCCTTGAAGCTCATGCTTTTTGTACGAGTTGGCGTGACTGCAATCGACAATGATGGCGGGTAGTAGGTGCTTCGCTTCGAGGGCCACTTCAGCTTCGCGGATCGAATCCGCATCGTAGTTGGGTGTTTTGCCACCGCGTAGCACGAGGTGCGGATAGGGGTTGCCAGTCGTGCTGAACACGGCGGGAAGTCCATCGGCCGTAACGCCAAGGAAGTGGTGCGGACCGAGCGCCGCTTGCATGGCGTTGATCGCCGTGGCGACCGAGCCATCGGTTCCATTTTTAAAACCGACAGGCATCGAACAGCCACTCGCCATTTCGCGGTGCGTCTGGGCTTCCGCAGTGCGTGCGCCGATCGCAGACCACGAGATGAGATCGCTGATGTACTGAGGAATGAGGGTGTCGAGCAATTCCGTGCCGGCGGGGAGTCCGATCTCCGCAACGCGAAGGAGGAAGCGGCGTGCCATGCGAATGCCGTCTTCAATACGGAAGGTGTCGTTCATGAACGGATCGTTAATGAGACCCTTCCAGCCTAGAACTGAACGCGGCTTTTCGAAGTACACACGCATGACCACGCAGATGGAGTCGGAAACTTCATCACTCAGTACTTTGAGTCGTTCGGCGTATTCCTCTGCGGCTTCGAGATTGTGAATGGAGCAGGGGCCTACGACGGCGAGAAGTCGCGGATCTTCATGGTCGAGGATGCGTTCGATTTCACTGCGACCGCGTAGCACGGTCTGCATCGTTTTCGAGTTGTGGGGCAATTCCGCGTGAATCTCGCGCGGTGTGGCGAGGAGTTCAACGGTATCAACGTGGATGTTATCAAGGGCAATGTGGTTCATAAGAGAAGTCGCTAGTCGCTAGTGGCTAGTCGTTAGTAGGGAGGTTGGAGAGAGTGAGTAGTGCGTAGTGCGTAGTGAGTAGTTTTCGCTGGGGGCACCCCAGACCCCGTTTGAAATAACGTTGTCGTTAGCTTTGTCGCTAACTTTGTCGAACTAAGAAGTCGTTAGTAGGGAGGTTGGAGAGAGTGAGTAGTGCGTAGTGCGTAGTGAGTAGTTTTCGCTGGGGGCCACCCCAGACCCCGTTTGAAATAACTTTGTCGTTAGCTTTGTCGCTAACTTTGTCGAACCAAGAAGTTGTGAGTGGTGAGGTTGGAGAGAGTGAGTCGTTTTCGCTGGGGGCACCCCAGACCCCGTTTGTTCTGGCTGAGGTAATTCCTGATAGTCTAGGGTCGATAGTCTTTCTTTTGTGTGCATTACCAGAAGGGTTGGAGGTTGTGACGAAGGTTTTTGACGGCTTCGGCGAGGCGTCGGATGGCGTCGGGATCTTTGACTCCCGGTGAGCTTTCGACACCGGAACTAATATCGTACGCCATTGCGCCTGAATCTTCAATCGCCTTTGTGATATTGTCGGGCGTCAGCCCGCCGGCAATCCCGAGAAGCAAACCGCCAGGGATAGTACGTGCCTCGGCCCAATTCCATGCGGCGCCGTTGCCACCGGGTAGGACACCACTTCCGCATTCGAGCAACACGACGGTCTCTTCAGGTAAGGCATGCATCATGCGCCGTGCCTCCTCTGAACTGCGCGCAACTTTGACCACTTTGTAGCCGTGCTGTTGGAGGGCGTGAATCGCATCGGTGTCCTCGTTGCCGTGCAATTGGATGGTGGTAAGTCCTGCCGATTCGGCGGTTGCAAGCATGGTTTCAAGCGACTCGTCAACGAACACGCCGACCTTCGCCATCCTTTCGGGGAGCACTTGCGTGATGTCTCGGACTGTTTCGGGAGAAACATTTCGAGGACTCTTCGGAAAGAAAATAAACCCCACAGCCCCGAAGCCAAGCTCCGCACAAAGCATCGCCGTCTCGGGTTGCGTGACGCCACAGATTTTGATGTTACGGATCAGCGGTTCAGTCATGGCGCACCTCGCAGGATAACATCTGCCTCAGCAATGTGGCAGGGTCTGCACACTTCACCAACCCTTCTCCGATCAAAAGTTTTGAGATGCCTTGTTGCGCCATCTGCGTCACGTCGTGTGCTGTGGAAACACCGCTGAGCGCCATGGCGATTGCAGGCGGCTTGATCCGCGTTGCGAGCGTGGGGGCGTTCATGAGGTCGGTGGAAAAGGAGGCGAGATTGCGGTTGTTGATGCCAATGACGCTCGCGCCGAGTTTTAGTGCACGATCGAGGTCCGCTTCGTCGAAGACTTCGGTGAGCACATCGAGCCCACATTCTTTCGCGAGCGCATAGAGCGTGCAGAGGTTGAAGTCGTCGAGAATTCGCACGATGAGCAAAATGGCATCGGCACCCATGGCGCAGGATTCATAAACTTGGTAGGGTTCGACAATGAAATCCTTTCTGAGCACGGGAATCGAAACCGCGGCGCGAGCATCGCGCAGATCTTGGATGGAGCCTTTGAAGTAGGCGGGTTCGGTCAGCACCGAGAGCGCAGCAGCTCCTCCTGCTTCGTACGCTGCCGCCGTGGCGGCGGCGTTTAGATCAGGTTGGATATCGCCTTTTGAGGGGGATGCGCGTTTGATCTCTGCGACTATGCGCACGCCGTCCTTTTGGAGCGCTGCCTCGAATCCGCGGAAAGGCGTGGCGCGCTTCGCGGCCAGAGACCGCATCTCCGGGTCGGAGCAAGCGGCCTTTGCGCGGGCTATTTCGTGTGCCTTTTCGGCGAGGATTTTATCGAGAAAGTTCATGAGGAGAAGTCGCTAGTCGCTAGTGGCTAGTCGTTAGTAGGGAGATTGGGCAGAGTGAGTAGTGCGTAGTGAGTAGTGAGTAGTTTCCGCTGGGGGCACCCCAGACCCCGTTTGAAAAACCTTTGTCGTTAGCTTTGTCGAACCAAGAAGTTGTGAGTTGCGAGTTGCGAGTTGTGAGTTGCGAAAGAGAGTGAGTAGTGCGTAGGGCGTAGGGAGTAGTTTCCGCTGGGGGCACCCCAGACCCCGTTTGAAGAGAAGGGAGTAGGGCGTAGGGCGTAGGGAGTAGGTTCCGCTGGGGGCACCCCAGGCCCCGTTTATTTTGGCTGAGGTAATTCCTGATAGTCTAGGGTCGATAGTCTTTCTTTTGTGTGCATT
>CAZUAY010000302.1:0-4628 GCA_964618405.1 uncultured Lentisphaerales bacterium | reverse complement strand
CCAATCCGCCTTTCATGTCTCCGAAAGGTGGAATACGCCCCCATAAACGATTTGCTGTTCAGAGTAAGCGCAGCGAAGTGCTGTTTGTGGATTATATGGCTGAACATCTCACACCAACAGGAAAGGCAGCTATTATTGTACCAGAAGGAATAATATTCCAAAGTGGTACTGCCTATAAAAGCCTGCGTAAAATGTTGGTAGAAGACAATTATCTAGTAGGTGTTATTTCATTGCCGGCAGGCGTTTTTAATCCATACAGTGGCGTGAAAACCTCCATTTTGTGGTTAGACAAGACACTAGCCAAAAAGACCGACAAAATACTTTTTGCAAAAATAGAAAACGATGGTTTTGATTTAGGCGCACAAAGAAGGCCAATAAAACAAAACGATTTGCCCGGAGTATTCCGAAAACTGACAAAATACCGGGATAAACTAATGCTTGGCGAAGATGTTGATTTTGAAAATGAAGCGTTGGTTTCGTTAGTTGAAAAAGCAAGAATCGCTGAGAATGGAGAGTTTAATTTGAACGGAGAAAGATATAGAGAGCAAATACAAATCAATTCAAATTTTCCTGTTGTTGAATTAAAAGAAATCGCTGAAGTAATTTCCGGTCAATCCCCCAAAAGTGAATATTATAATGAAAAAGGAGATGGATTACCATTCTATCAAGGAAAAACTGATTTTGGGGAACAATTTGTTGATGCCCCAACAAAATGGACAACAGGAATTACTAAAGAAGCATTCAAAAATGATATTTTGATGTCTGTAAGAGCACCAGTCGGCCCCGTTAATTATGCAACACAACATATTTGCATTGGAAGAGGACTTGCAGCAATTAGAGTGAAAAAATCTATTAAAAATGAATTTTTATTTTATCTCCTAAAGTCGAAAGAAAACGAAATTAAAGGTAATGGTGGTGCTGTATTTGATAGCATTTCCAGAAAACAAATTGAAGAAATCCAAATCCCCCTTCCCCCCTTATCCGTGCAAGAAGAAATTGTAGCCGAAATAGAAAGCTACCAAAAAATTATTGATGGTGCCCGCCAAGTTGTTGAAAACTACAAACCGAAAATTGACATTGACCCGGAATGGGAAATGGTGGAGTTGGGAGATATTTGCGACATTACATCAAGTAAACGAATTTTTAAAGATGAGTATGTTGAATCTGGTGTTCCATTTTATAGAACAAAAGAAATCGTAGAACTTTCTAATGGTTTAAATCCTTCTCTTGAGCTATTTATATCTAATGAAAAATATCAAGAAATAAAAGAAAAATTTGACATGCCAAAACAGGGCGACATACTCGTTTCCGCAGTTGGAACCCTTGGTGTTTCATGGATTGTTAACCACGATAATCCATTTTACTTTAAAGATGGTAATCTTGTTTGGTTGAAGGATATTAAGGAAGAGGCTAATCCAAATTTCGTCAAACAAGTGCTGGATATTTTTATTCCAAATCAGATTCATATTCTTTCTGCAGGTGCAGCTTACAAAGCTCTTACAATTGCGAAATTAAAACAGCTTAAAATTCCACTACCAAATTCTAAAACTCAAAATCAAATTGTTGCTCAAATCGAAAAGGAGCAGGCATTAGTAAATTCCAACAAGCAACTGATTGAAATTTATGAACAAAAAATAAAAGACCGCATTGCAAAAGTTTGGGGGGTATAATGGAAGAAGCCTATCAAATATTGCAGTATTTGCCCAATCGTTTTAAACAAAGAGACGAGCAGGAATACATTAAATTCCTGTGGGATGCTTTTGAAAGCAATTACCAAAACGAGAAGTATCAATTTGCTTTCATTGCTTACCACATGCTTTTTATGAGTTTTGTATATTTCACCATTTGGCAAATAAAATCAGTCCGGGCAGGTGATTTTGATAAAATTAAGCTTGGGTTTCATAATAATTTAGGCAATGCACAAAATCCATTTGGTTTTAGCATAGAAAATGAAAGCAAAGTATTTAACCTGTTGAAATATTTATGTAATTCCCATTCAGATGTTGAATCTCTTATTGGTCAATACAAAAGACTGGTAAAAGAACGGAACGATATTGCACATGCCAGCGGAAACATGCCATTCCGTACTGAAAGCTATTTGCAAAGCCGTTTGAATGATATTATAAGATATGTGGCAGAAATACAAGAATTCAGTAAACCGGTAATTGAAGAGTGTTTTACAAAGTTCCTTATTGAGAGCCAAGATGAAGAAGAAAGGCAATATTCGATAATTGAAGAACAGATAAAGGAAGTTTTAATCCACGAGCATTACCTATCACAAAAGGATATAGAAATATGCTTGGACTTTGATATTACTACACTTTCAGACCAGGAGAATTATCCTGAGATTGAAAGGATATTTGAAATATTAAGAAATGAATATGCCGAACAAACAGCCTGACCCTTCGCATCCATACACATTGGCAAGTCGCACGAGCCGAAGCGCAAACCAAAACTTGCCAAAGAGTATGGCTGCCCCATCGCACGGACTGACAGCGGATAGAAAGCACGGGCACACAACATCGTGTATAGTGCATTTGGCGGATAGTGCTAATTTCGTGGGCGTTACATCTAATAAACTTTGTAACGGTTTGACAGGTTCGTGCTTCGAATCGCCAAACGACACCATACACGTAACCGTTGGGCACAATTAAAACCAAAGAAATGAGATATATTGAATCAGATGACAGCTTAGAAGCAATTGAAATTGATGGACAAACTTTCGATTTTGAAGAAGAAAATCTTGTTACAATTCCTCACAAAGTTTTGGAAAACATAAAAACCAATGATCTCAGAGACGATATTGAAATAAATGTATGCGAACAAATCATTGACAATGTAATTCATATATCTTCATCACCCTTTTCATTAAAAAAAATTGGAGATAATATGGTCAGAGTTTCCGTTGACGAGACGGGAACAAGGAAATATTGGGACGGTGAAGTTGGATTCAAATTATATATGGAGACCAAAAAATCTATCGTACAGGACCGACAAAAAGAAGTCAAAGATATTTCTTTTGACGAGTATGAGGATGAAGGAAATTGGATTACCCTTCAATACCATTTTGATCTAAATATTGACACCTTAGGAACAGCCATCAAACATGCTGAGCAAATAATTCAAGAAATTGAAGGTGCAACCGATTTAACGTTAGGTAGTCCATTCAAGAAAATTGAAAACACACGCAACGAAGCGGACTTCACAATTAGTATTTTTATTCCACTTTTAAGGAAATTAGGATTCTCAAATGTCAAATACAATCACGGAAAAAGAGAGTATGGTAAAGACGTTGTGTTTGCAAGAAAAACTGAGTTTGACGACTTGGAATATTGGGGAGCTCAAGCAAAGTATGGAGACATTTCAGGCGGAGCATCATCCGACATTAATAACATTATTAGTCAAGCGGAGGATGCATTTAAAATGCCATTCTATGATGTGTATTCAAGAACAAAGCAGAGAATTTCAAAGTTAGTAATTGTAACATCAGGTAAGTTTACAGAAAATGCGGTTGAAAAGATCTGTGAAGGAATAGAAAGACACTCTTTGAAAAACAATATGATCTTCATTGATGGAGATAAAATTGAAACACTGATTGAGAAATTTATTAAATGACACGAAAGGCTGTAAATAAAGATGTTGAAGCAGATGTTCTTGTTGAATCAAGAAGAAGGTGTTGTATTTGCTTTGGATTACATAGAAATTTAGATGTGAAAACTGGTCAGATTGCTCATCTTGATAAAGATAATTCAAACAATAGTTACGAGAATCTTGCCTTTTTGTGTTTTGAACATCATGACCAATATGACTCTAAGACCAGTCAATCTAAAAACTTCACTATAACAGAAGTAAAAAAATACAGGAATGAATTAAAAGAGAAATTCTTAACTATTAATGAGCATGAAATTGAAATGGTCAGAATTGCTAATAAACCCATTGATGACTACAAAAAAGACGAAATTCGTAAAGTTTTAATTGAAATATTAACAGAAAATGGAACTATTAGCCAATATCTGCCGATTGCTCATAAAACTGGATTGTCCAAAAATCTGATTGAGAATTATTTAATTGAATTAGCACAAGAAAACCTGATTAGAATTGACAGACAAAAAGGCAGTTTGAAAAAAACATATTCTTTGACAAACTCTAATGAAAATTTAATAATTGACGCATTTATAGAAACTCTTGGAATTAAAGTAATTGATGAACAAAGATATATAAGAAAAAGTCAATATGAAATTGATGCTATAATACAGACGACTGAAGATATTTTTGTTATTGAAGTTAAATTAGCTAAATATCTCAAAACGGAGGAAATTTTGTCAACCATTAAAAGGGTTGAGCGATGCAGACAAGAATTCCATATTTCTAAAGAGGCTAAAAATGTTTTATTAATTGGGGTGAATGGTTCAATAGAAAAATTAAGTAATTCATTGATTGAAATTGAAAATATGGGTGTGATAGTAAAATTTATAGAAATAAATAGATAACTGTGCCCAACACGCTATATACGGTCATTTGCAAGCCTTGCCGCAGGCGCAACACAAGGCTTGCAAACGCCGTATATAGCTATCCGTTAGCCGTAATCTCAAAAAAATCGTGTTAAGATGTAACATTTAGGTTATTGA
>CAZUAY010000301.1:0-4629 GCA_964618405.1 uncultured Lentisphaerales bacterium | reverse complement strand
CCCTGTGCCTGACCGATTACGGTCTGAGTTCATGTGGGGATTGACAGTCCTCAACAGAATCGTTAGGATACGGCTGATTTTATAAAGGTCTTTTATGGAAAAGCTTGAAAAAAGATTGGTTTCTGGCGAAATTCTCGTGGTGGACGGTGGTATGGGCACGTTACTTCAATCCATGGGGCTTCAACCTGGCGAATGTCCCGAACTGTGGTGTCTGACGCATCCAGCCGAAGTGCAGTCGATTCATCGCGGCTACCGCGAAGCGGGTAGCAACGTTGTAGAATGCAATTCCTTCGGCGGCTCACGCTACAAGCTGCGCCATTACGGGTTAGAAGATCGCGTTGCTGAAATTAACTACGCAACAGCAGCGCTTGCACGCGAAGTGGCGGGTAAAACCCAGCATGTTCTTGGCAGTATTGGTCCCACGGGCGAGTTCATGGAGCCCTACGGAGACGAGACTGAAGCTTCCTTTTTCCAGGCATTTGCCGAGCAGGCGAAAGCACTTGAGGCAGGTGGAGCAGACGCGGTGATCATTGAGACGATGACTTCCATTGAGGAGTGCTGTACTGCGATCAAGGCGGTGCGTTCCTGCACTGCCATGACGGTTGTTGGAAGTTTTACTTTTGATCCGCAACTTCACGGAGGATATGCATCGATGATGGGCGTAACACCAGAGCAGTTTGCCGTGGCGGCGGCTGAAGCTGGGGCTCATGTGATAGGCTCTAATTGTGGCCTGGGTGCTGACCACATGGTTCATATCGTGCACCAGATGCGTGGCAGTGTGTCGACTCTGCCCCTGCTGGCCATGCCGAATGCAGGGATGCCCTCGCTTGTGGATGGAAAGACAGTTTTCCGGGAGACACCGGAAACGATGGCAGAGAAGTGTTTGTTGCTGCGTGATGCGGGTGCGACTTTGATCGGGGGGTGCTGTGGCACGACGCCAGAGCACATACGGGCTATGGTGGCGGCGCTGCGGTAGGGGTAGTGCGAGCCACGGGGAACTCGCACATAGAGCGAGAACTGAAGTTCCTCTTGCATTTTCAGAAATGAATCTGTAGATTACGCAGAGTTCCTCGCCCTTCGGCGACGGTAACAATCAGGGGAGCCGTATCAGGCTGAGAGGAAGTTACTACTTCGACCCTTTGAACCTGTTTGGATAATGCCAACGTAGGAAGCACATGCGCTCAATGCGAAACGCCATCCCTACGCAAGTACAACGAGCAGGTTCCCCTGGACACACGCTAATCACGAGCCCAAGGAACCCACCGATATGAACGACAAGCACATGACTCCCTTCAACCACGGACTGATTTGGTTCGGTGCTGCAATCTCGATCGCCGAAATCCTTACTGGCGCGCTTCTCGCACCACTGGGATTTAAGAAAGCACTTCTCGCAATTGTCCTCGGACACCTCATCGGCGGTGGCCTCATGTATTTGGCGGGACTCATCGGAGCCAGAACCCAACGCAGTGCCATGGAGACGGTCAAGATGTCTTTCGGCGAAAAAGGCGGACTTCTCTTTGCCTCACTCAACATCATGCAGCTTGTCGGATGGACGGCTGTAATGATTGCAGCGGGTGCCGCTGCAGCCAATTCAATCTTTCCAACCGATAGCGCAACCTGGGCTGTAGGACTTGGCGTCTTGATCATTATTTGGATTTTCGTTGGAATCGGCAACATTGCAAAACTCAGCCTCGTCACCATGGCGGCACTCTTCGCGCTATCGCTCCTCATGAGCAAAATTATTTTTGCCAGTGGCAGTGTCCAGACCCTGGCCACCGGCGGCATGTCCTTCGGCAGCGCTGTTGAACTCTCGGTCATCATGCCACTTTCGTGGTTGCCGTTAATTTCAGACTACACACGCTCCGCAACTCATAAGCCACGACTCGTCACCTTCACCGGTGTCGCTGTCTACTTTTTTGCGAGTTGCTGGATGTATGCGATCGGCGTAGCCGCGGCAATTTATACTGGGAAATCTGATGTCGCTGAAATCATGACTGCGGCAGGATTTGGAATTGCCGCCGTGCTGGTGGTTGTAGCCTCAACGGTTACCACGACCTTCTTAGACGTCTATTCAGCCGGCGTCAGTGCCGTCAGCCTCACGAAAAGGCTCAACGAGAAACACGTCGCCATCGTCGCCTGTCTTGCTGGAACCGCCCTTGCCATATTCACGCCTGTCTCGAAGTTCGAGTCTTTTCTTTACCTCATCGGCTCCGTTTTCGCGCCTATGATCGCCGTCATGATTGTCGATGCTTACATCCTGAAGCGCAACCATGCCTCGCAACGCTTCAGCCTATCAGGCCTCGCGGTTTGGGTTTTTGGCTTCGTAGCCTATCGCTACCTCATGCACACCGGATTCGAGACCCTCGTCGGCCTCACGGTTCCTGTGATGATCCTCACCGCAGTCGTCGCCCTCGTCGTAGCGTTTATCACAAGCCGCTCAGGCAAGCAGGTAGCATAATTCGAAGGGGTCGAAACTATATTCTGCTTGTCTTTAGGTTCGGGAACAATACGAGAATCTAGTTGTCACAGAAAGAGATTCTCAAACACCTTGTAGTGGGTTTCTGTGAATCCCTGTCGTCCATACACGGCCTGTGCAGCGGCATTGTCTTTCTCAACGTAAAGTCGGCATCCGCAGACACCCTTCGTGTTCACGGCTCGTTCTCTGACCTCCGCATAGAGCGCTCGAAACACACCCCGCCTGCGGAACTCAGGTTGCACGTATACACTTTGAATCCACCAGAACGTTCCGTTTCTCCAATCGCTCCATTCTGTGGTGACCATGAGCGATCCAACGACTTTTTCGTCCATCTCGGCAACAAGATAAAAGCCATGCGTGGAATCCTCCATGACAGTCTGTACTCCCGACGTGAGAACTTTGGAGTCGAGGCGCTTTCGTTCGGTTTCCTCGGCCATCCGCAGGTTGAACTCAACCAGTGTCGCTCTATCGGACGGTATTGCTAAACGTATTTTTATATGACCTCGCATTTTTACTCGCCTTATCGCAATAATTTACCAACATTTTAGCATCAGCCCCTATCACCAAGCCTCAACATGCCATATCGCAAGGCCATCGAGTACCATTTGCGTTCCGATTGTCATAACAACAAGCCCAGTCAATCGAACAATGGCGCCCAGTAGATTGAACTTGACCAACACTCATGGCGACGTGCATGAAATCTTTATGTTCGTGTGCGGAGGAGAACACGGCAAGCACAGACACTTTGCTGATGGGATTGATCAGGGCAAGAAAGTAGAGTGTGATAACCAAGGTGTGAAGCAGCATTTTTGTCATTTTATTCCGATCTTAAAAAGAGAGGGTCCATGATTTCAAACATCTTCTGAGCGAACAATGCGTGTCCAGCCTTGTTGAGGTGAATGCCATCTTCCGGCATGGTATAGTTGGCAGGACAATCCGACATCAACGCATAAAGGTCGAGATAAGGCCAATTGTGTTGAATGTAAAAGGAACGGGCAAAGTCTCGTTCGGGGTTCATGCACGCATCAAGACTGCCGCCGAAAGGTGCCAGAAGATTTTTGTAGGCGGGATGGTGGGTGACAAAATGCCACGCATCAACGACCGGATTTAGAACGACACCCACCGACTTTGTTTTTTCCGGAAGCCGCGACACAAAGCTGTCCATCAGGGTCTGCAGCTCGCCTTCAGCAAGTGTCCGGCTTGGGTTCTGGCAATCGTGATTGTTGGCACCGATCATGACCAAGCAAATGTCTGGATTGTGCGCAAGGACGTCCCGATCAAACCGGTTCATGATCTCCCGTGTGCTCTCGCCGCCGACCGCGCTATTGATGATCGGGAAACAGGTGTCTAAATGGGCTTGTGACAAGAGCCGCTGAAGCATGTTGTACCACCTATCCTGCGAATCCGTTAAACCGATACGCCCTTCCATGATAGATGAGCCAAAAAGACAAATCGTAACGTTTTTCATTCTCTCGCCATGCCTCCATCTCCTGCGCACACATACCCGCACGCATCGTTGCGCAAGCTACGGTAGTAGCGCCCAGCACACCGCGTAAAAGTACGCCACGAACTCCAGGTATGCGTGTGTGCATCGTATGCTGAGTAGGCGGTCTCCCGTCCTCGGGCCACAAGCGGATGTAAGTTGTCGGCGTAACGAACGGTGTGCCCAGTCGGAAGGAAGACGCCAGACTTGGCGTGCCAACCGGGGGTCATGTCACAGATCCCAACTACCGTCTCAGGATTTTTTTGGCGGCGCCCCAAGGTGTCGGCATGATCCACAGGCCCGATCCAGGTGTTACCCAGATCTGAAGTTCGCCACTCCGACAGGGCATAAAAGGCATCCGAGCGAGATCGCAGCGTAGGCTGAGCGGTCATCACCACGAGTGTATCCGACTCTCGCTTAGGCGGAATCGCTCCAGCTCGGGCCTGCGCCCAAAAGGTCTCGCCATTAAATCCGTGATGAGCTCGGGTCAGCAAAACTTCGTAACCTGACATGATGGGTTTCTCTTGTTTCATCGAGTCTAATAATTCATGACATAACACCACGTAGCTTACACGCTCCATGAGAAATTCGTCAAGAGCGAAAATAAGAGGGTGCAATCGGTCAGTGACGGGGGGTGCCCCGTTGACTGCCCGATTACAGTCGCGAGTTG
>CAZUAY010000300.1:0-4660 GCA_964618405.1 uncultured Lentisphaerales bacterium | reverse complement strand
TTAACAAACGCAACAAGACATTCATGGACGATTGGTTACTCGGCAATGATCTAGCCCCGTATGCAGAGCAACAATGCTATTCACGCTTGAACCCAGCCGAACGCGCGTTGCTGGCCAAACGGCTTCCAGCGGAACGAGCCGCTGGAGTCGTGCGCGAAATTCGGGAATCCGTTGAACTCATCAAGCCCTCCCCAGAAGTCTTCAATCGGCGCTTTGATACGGCACTCCGACTCGGTTCAATGGAAACGGATCAGAGTGCGGCTCAGGTCGAGATGAATCAGGCTGTTGACGCCTTGGCTGGACGGGCACGGAAGGCGACTCTCGATGCGCCAATGAGCGCGCTGGCCATGCCGAGTGCTGCTCCAGCCGCTGCGGGTGAGCCGACCCCCCCACCCCCTCCAGAACCGCAAGCGTTGCGTCAAGAAGAACAGGCAAAACCCATGGCTGACAAAAAGCTGCAGTCTGAAAAAGATGCCTCAGATGCTCAATCGGCGGATGGGTACTTTGCAGGGGATGCAGTCAATAAACGCGCTGCGACAAGAATTTTCTTCCGTCAGGCGGAGGTAACTCAAGAGTGGGCAGAGAACAATTATTGGCAGACGCTTCCCGAAAATCAGAACGCCGTTTTATTTCCTCAGAACCGCTTTTGGCTTGAGTATGCCGAGCACGATTCGGCAAAGCCATTTCTGCCGCCATCCTTTCTCGAAGCAGACTCCTCTTTTATCGAAATTATGCTTGCGCTCGCTGTGGTCGATTTGCCATTCAGTGCTGGGCAGCATACTGAAGTTGTCAAGGACATCTCGTACAGGCTGACAGCAGCCTCCAACGCTATCTTGTTCTATCGGGAGATTCGTCCTGTTGATGCTGCCAAACCCGATGCTGCCCAGGTGATCGTGGTACAGCGCTTCTTCCGAGATGATGACCGCTACCGAATGGTCGACGGCGAGCAAGTTGAGAAAACCGTCACTGGGGAATTCTTGTCAGGCGTCGTCTATGGTGCGCAGGTTGTTCTTGCAAACTCAACCCCACAGCGGCAGAAGATCAACACGATCATGCAGATCCCTGTCGGGTCGATTCCAGTCAATGCGACAAGCGAGACTCGCGATGAATACCTTGTTCTTGAGCCGTATACAACGACCACGCGCGAGTCCTTCTTCTACTTCCCACAAACGGGTGACTTCGCCCAGTTCCCTGCGACGGCTTCAGACCCACAGGCGAGCGCGATTGCGTCCGCAGCCCCGTTCGAGTTCCATGTCGTATCAAAATTGACCGATATCGACAAGACTTCGTGGGTGTGGATATCTCAGAATGGGACTGAGGACGACGTGATTCATTTCCTCGAGACCAGTAATATCCAGTCATTCCAAGATCAGCTTGCAGAAATAGGATGGAGGATGAAGGACAGCAAGTTCTTTGTGAGAGTTCTCTCTCTTCTCCGTTCACGGCAGGTCTACAATCATGCCTTATGGGCTTACGCGTTCGTACACCAAGACACGAAGGCGCTTGGCGAGTTCCTCCTGCATGACAACTTCTCGAAGACGATCGGGCCGTATCTCTCATCAACGCTTCTCGATATCGACCCCATTACCGAAATGCTCTACCAGCACTTGGAGTATGCGCCACTGATCAATCCGCGTGTTCATAAGCTCGGTCCCAAGAACACCATTCTTAACAACGCATTCCGTGTTCAGTATCAGAATCTGCTGAAAGTCATTGCCTTCAAACCGGTGCCGACGCAGGAAGACAGCCTCGCAGTTACCTACTACCTGATGTTGCAGGATCGAATTCCTGAGGCGCTTTCGTGGTTCACGAAAGTTGACCGCACACAGGTTGCTGAAAAGATGCAGTACGATTATATGCAGGCGTATCTATCGCTTTACCGCGGCGACATCAAGACGGCGGCTGAAATTGCCAAACGACATGAAAACGAGACGGTCGAGAAATGGCGCACACGATTTGGGCAGATTGACGCTTTGCTGAAGGAAATCAAAGACCCCCTTGGGCTCGTCAATCCCAAGGGAGTTGATCCGGAAAACCGCAATGCCACGCTTGATGCGCTGACGTCCACAGAGCCCAGCCTAGAACTATCGGTTGAGGCTCGGAAGATTCGCATCACCGCGCAAAACACGAAGAATATTATGCTGAACTTTTATCCGATGGATATTGAGCTACTCTTTTCGCATAATCCGTTCATGCGCGAGGCATCTGATCGGTTCTCCATCATCAGCCCCGCATTCACAATGTCAGTTCTTGCGCCTGTGGCTGGAGCCAGCTCCATTCTCGATATACCGAAGCAGTTCCAGATGCAGAACGTCATGGTGGAGGCTGTCGCCGATGGCATACGCCGTTCGTGTGCCTCATACGCCAATACGATTGATGTCCGCATCATCGAAAACTATGGTCAGCTTATCGTTACGCACGCAACCACGGGCGTGCCAATCCCGAGTGCCTACGTTAAAGTGTATTCAAAAGAGCAGGATTCTGGGGAGATCCGGTTTTTCAAGGATGGCTACACTGATTTGCGCGGCCGGTTCGACTACTTCACGCTCAATCCAGGTCTGCAGTTGCAACAGCCGAAATCGCTGGCGATCCTCGTGCTCAGCCCCGAGTATGGAGCTGTTGTTAAAGAAGCAAACCCGCCTAAGCAATAAGGTGTTTACCGCTCGTCGAAGATATCACAAAGCTCTCGCTGGAAACGTCACGACTACGACACAAGCGAGGATAGACGCACACATCTAGGCTCGAGTCAACGCTGGAAGGTCAACGAAACGGGGATGCGCAATCCGTTCGGCGTGGGACGTTTTATAATCGTTGGAGACCGAGGAAGACTTGGAGTCAGCTCGTGCAGTGCGCGACGTCGTGGCCAAAGCGAAGCCCACGGCTGAGAACGTACGTAAAAAGATCACCCACGAGTCTGCTGACGGGTTGCCGCTGCGTCGGTGGGATGGTCTGCTCTCTGCACTCTCCACTGTCGTTCGCAACACGTGTCGCATTGATGAAGGGAAGACGCCGATCCGCTTCACCCGCGATACGGAGCCATACGCCTTTCAATCGAAAGTATTCACCCTACTCAAGAGGAAAGCCAGGTTTTGGCTAGACCTTTTCACGGTAGGCAGAACACGGAACTAAAGGCTGAATCTACCGTATCTTGTTGATAACGATAATTTTACGCATAGTTAAATTCGTGAAAAGCCGCTGAAACTTCGGCCTAATGATCTAATAAAGATAGTAATTTTTCTTATAGTATCTTTGTTTAAGATTTGCTATAGTGACACGTAGTGATACGCGTTTTACGGTGATTCAAACAATTCAAACACAAAGGAATTCAAAATGAAACAATACGATTCTGGATTTATAAAGCCTATCTGCCTGTGGGTTTTGCTATTAGCTTCGATGACAATGCCGACAGGACTGTCGCGTGCGGACGGATTGGGGCCACTGCTTGGCGACTATGTTTTGGGACCAGGGGGTACCGACCAAGCCTGGAGCGTTTGGGTGGGGGGTAATCTTGAGAAAACGGGGATTATTGGCAAGTTGCAAGGCCGCGCTTTTGTCCGCGGTAATTTGACTGTTAATAATGAGCCTAACAATCCCAACGAGCTAGGTAACGTCCCCGGTGGGGTGGGTGTGTTTCCCGATCCGTCGCTACCAGCGATGGTCATCGGCGGCGACGTTCTCGGTACGGGCTCAGTCAAGATAGTTGGAAACTTGTCGCTCCAGGTCGGTTCGAACATCGTCGGCACCATGACGCTTGATCCCCCAGAGACTGTGGTGAGCTACGGTGGCGTCGACTATGCCGCAGCGGATACGTTACGTGCGGAGTTGAGCGCCAAGAGCAGCTATTGGGGCACGTTGCCCGATACGCCGGGCGGCTCAATCAAGGTTGAATATTTTTCAACGAAGATCACAGGCGACGGGGTGAATGGTAATCCCCAGATGTGGGTGTTTAATCTAACCAACGATTTGACCGACCCGCCAGTACTGTCTGGTTTTGAACCCGGCGACTCGATCCTCATCAACTGCAACAAGGCCGGTTCTGACGATACGTTTGTGATCAGCGCCAATTCGTTTAGTAGCTTCCCTGATGATCTTATACCCCAGGTGCTTTGGAATTTCCCAGATGCAGCTCAGCTTACGATTAGCGCGACCGACGGGGTAAAGGGTAGTCTCTTGATGGGTAATCCGAACAGCGTGACAACCTTTTCTAGCCCTAATGGTCATCGTGGCCGCCTTGTCTCCTGCGGTAACGTGAACCATGAGGGTGGAGGAACGTTTTTCAACTACCCGTTCACGGGTGATTTTGATTTCATGCCGGCATTCTCGGGTCTGAAGATCACCTCGATAAAACTCATCGGTAACGACGTCCAAATCCGCTGGGCCAGTGTTGTTGGACGCGTTTATGCCGTGGAACACGTTACGAAACTTGGCGATGTTTGGTTGCCAGTGGCGACAGGTATTATCGCCGCGGACGAGGATACTCCCTTCATGATGCCGAGTGCTGACAGTGGGTTCTTCCGCGTGGTCATGAATGGGGAGTGATTACATCACGACAAGGCCCAACAATCCTACGCGGTTCGTTTTTTACCACAGAGAACAAGGGCACTGAGGTAATCGGTCAGGCACAGGGGGCTGTGCCTGACCGATTACAGTCGCTAGTCGC
>CAZUAY010000299.1:0-4663 GCA_964618405.1 uncultured Lentisphaerales bacterium | reverse complement strand
TACTCGTAATCTGCGGATAAAACTTAATCCAGCGCGGTGCTGCTTTTCTGCCACACTGTTTCGACAAGCTCAAGAACCAAAAGACAAAGAGCGCAAAGCTTTTCATGAAGTTTCACCTGTCTGCCGTGCCGGCACAGGCAGATGTGCTTCATGGTTAAAATTCTCACGCGGAGGCACGGAGCTTTCCGTGCTTTTCAGTGCCTTCCGTGGACCAAAAAATAGTCAGCATAGCCGCATGAAAAAATTACGAATTACGAATTAAAAATCACGAATTGGGGGAAGAAGGAGCTAGGTTTTAGGGATTAGTGGCTAGCTGCTTGGCACTGGAAATGGCTAGAACCTAGCGTCTAAACCTAACTCCTTCTCCCGAGCTGCGTCAAAGCATCAAAGCGGCAAGTAGTCAAACCTGCCCACTTTTCGCTACGCTGAGGCTCGGGCGATATGATGCTTTGATGTAAGAAAAGCCAACCTGAAGAACGAGGCGGCGACGTGCGATGCGCGTGCCGAGTGCGGCTGGCCGAGACGGCCGAGCCCCACCCTTTGGAGAAGCTGTGGCTGGCCTCGATGAGGCCGGAATCGTCCGTACTAGCGACTAGCCACTAGCAACTAGCGACTGTAATCGGTCAGGCACAGCCCCCTGTGCCTGACCGATTACCGATTACCATGACTATCTTCTAGCGAACAGAATACCAATATGGTATCCTCATAGCCGTGAAACAGCAGAGTCAAACCCTTTCAGATGTCGGCGAACTTCCACTCATTTCGAGGATCCGTGGGAGCCTTTTTTCTTCCCCTGATGTCGTCACTGGCATCGGCGATGATTGCGCGGTTGTTCGTCTGACCGACGATGCAGATGAGGATCTCGTTCTGAAATCGGATCCGGTCATTGCTGGCCGCCATTTCCTCGCCGATGCAGATCCCCACCAAGTCGGCCACAAAGCCTTGGGCCGTGTGCTGAGCGATATCGCCTCCATGGGTGCCCAACCGCGTTGGATTCTTGTCGACCTCGTCGCCCCCGGGGAAACGGGGGTAGACTACATCGATTCCGTCTACGCGGGCATGATTGCGCTTTCAAAACAGCACGGCTGCGCCATCATCGGCGGTGACACGTCCAAAGGCGAAACCTTCGAACTTCACATCTTCGGGTGTGGCACGCTACCACGCAACTCCGCGCGCTTACGCTCCGGTGCCGTCGCAGGAGACTCCATCCGTGTAACCGGCCGCCTCGGTGCTAGCCTCATCTCCGGCTCTCACCTTACGTTTAACCCGCGCATACGCGAAGGCATCTGGCTTCGTGGCAGAGTGAATGCCATGATCGACATTAGCGATGGGCTCGCCTCCGAGCTGTGGCATGTCGCCGACGAAAGCAACGCGCACTTGATTTTAGAGGCAGAATCGATTCCCATTTCTGCTGCCGCCTCTACCACTGAGAAACCCCTCGCACACGCTCTTTATGATGGAGAGGACTTCGAACTCCTCTTCACCGTCCCTGCCTCCCAAGAGGGCACATTCGGTGCTGACTGGCAAGCGGCATTCCCCGACCTGCCTTGCACCCGTATCGGGCACGTAGAATCTCTCGGCTGTGCCAAGGTTACTTTCACCGAAGGTAACGCCGTGCCACGACGCGGGTTCGATCATTTCGTTCTCTAACGCCTATCTGGTTCTCACTATGCAGATCATCCGCACGACAACAAACGAAATTGAAACACAAGCTTTCGCCAAACAGCTTTCTGATTTATTTGGAAAGAAGGCTTTTTATGCCCTCCGAGGCGATCTTGGCGCAGGGAAGACTTGCTTCGTACAAGGACTTGCGGCTGCCATCGGCATCAAAGCGGCCGTGTGTAGCCCAACGTTCACCATCGCCAACGAATACATCGGTGAAAATGGCCTGCGCCTCATTCACGTCGACCTCTATCGCCTTTCGGGACCCTCTGAATTGAATTCGATTGGCTGGGATGACTACCTCGACTCTGGAGACGCGATGGCCGTCGAATGGCCAGAACGCGCAGGTGACGAACTCCCCGACCACACCGTCACCGTCGAGTTCAAAATCGGCAACAATCCCGACGAACGCGTCATCACCGTTTCGTCCTCTGACGATTCGAAATAACTATGGAAGTGCCCTGCACCCTCACCGTTGAAGCACTGAATGCGGCAATGAATGCGCCTGAGGCGACTGTTCTTCAAAGCGGCCGCAACCTGACCGTTCGCTCGAAGATCTGCATGCCGGATGGAACTCTTCTCGATGTCGCCATCAAACGATTCCCGCCACCCTCACCTTTACGCGCCGCACTGGATCGTAAACGGGGCATGCCAGGCAAGGCCATGCGCTCGTACGTGGCGGCAAAGCACCTCAGCAGCAAAATGCCGGGCGCGACCCCTGTTCCGATTGGCGTTCTCGAAACGGGAACGACAGAGGCTCCAGGCGAAAGCTGGTTCGTCACAAAATTTGAACCCGACCTCGTCAGCTTTAAACGAAAACTCATCGAACTCTACGCCAACTCAGGCCCCTGCGGCGCCTTGATGGATTTGCTACGGGTCGTTGCTGAAAACTGTGCCCGGTTTCACGACATCGGCTTCATGCACCGCGACCTCGGCAACCAAAACATCATGTTGGCCTATCCAGCCGACGCGACGACCCCCAAAGTGATGCTGATCGACCTAAACCGAAGTCGCCTCTTCAAAGGCCCTCTCACCACGAAGGCGCGCGCACGCGATATTTCACGGATCGATCTTCCATCGGATTTCTTGCGCGTATTCATCGAAATGTACTGGCGGGGCGCCGTCCCTCTGTCATCGTTTCTGAAAGCCGAACGGCGATTCCGCAAGCGCTATGCCTGCCACTGCGCTACAAGGAAACTCCGGCATCCCTTCCGTGCGGTCGCGCCGTCGCAAGAGGGAGAGTACCCAGCACCGCGTGACCTCTGGATTTGGGATGCAAAATCGGAACAAGCCATCACCACAATGGTTTCTCGCGACCGACATCGCTATCAATCCATCTCGCGGGTTCTCGAACCCCTTCTTGCCATTGCACAGTCCTTTTTAAAAGTCGATAAAAACCGACGCCACCAAGCAGTCGTTTCCTTCGAGCGCCCACTTCTGCTCTTCTCAGAACGCGCATTCGTGTCGATTTCGGCTGCCCCCGAACGCTTAGAGAAAGAACTCCACTATCTCAGCGAACTTGGATGCATCGGCACCCACATTCGTTTTTACGCCCATGACTCCGATGACGTCACGGCCTTCAAGATCGAAGCCGTTAAACGACTCAAAGCCATGAGCTACGCCGTCGCCATCTCGCTAGTACAGAACCGCGAAATGGTCGAAAAAACCGACCGATGGGTTGCATTCTGTACGCGAGTCCTTGAGGGTCTTCACGACGCTGTGATGTGGGTCGAATTTCTACACGCGATCAACCGTGTTAAATGGGGAATCTGGAACTTCGCAGAACTGCGCCAGATGCTCAAGCCCATTCAGGCACTTTCCCAGAAATTCCCAGATGTCACGTTCATCGGCCCTGCACTGATCGATTTCGAATGGGATTATCTCGCCGCCGCTCTAAAGTGCTTCCCGCCCAAGTCCAAGATATACGCCTTGTCCTGTCACTTATATGTCGACCGGCGCGGTCCGCCAGAAGCGATGCAAGGCAAGTTCAACGCTCTTGGCAAGTTGCAACTTTTGCGCGCCATGGCCGCCACCTCACCCAACGTACAGGAACACCTCATTGTCTCGGAATTCAACTGGCCGCTCAAAGGCACGCGCGAATGGTCGCCTGTTGGGTCTCCGTACGTCTCACCGGGCGACCGCACCAACGACCCCAGCGTAACTGAAGAACAAGCGGCAGCTTACACGCTACGTTATCTTTTCATCGGCCTCTGCTCCGGTCTCGCCGACCAAATGGTATTCTGGGCGCTCGCTTCACATGGGTTTGGTCTCATCGACACCGGAACGCGCCCCAACGACCTTTGGCGGGAGCGCCCCGCATTCAAAGCCCTAAAGGTCTTCTTTAAACGCTTCAAACACGCCCACTTCACACAAACGATACGCCGTGGCGAAGAGGACGTCTGGGCCATGCAATTCGCATCCAGCTCCGGCCACTATATCGTTGCAGCGTGGACATCAAATGCCAGCGCCTCCCCCCTATTTCCTGCAATTCCGTTCAAAGTTTCGCAAGCCCTCGATATGTATGGCAACGAAATCCCCATTCCCGAACGCCTCACCTCCGACCCTGTGTATTTGCTGCAATAGACACGAGAAAATTGCGAATTACGAATTACGAATTATGAATTGGGACTACGAGGAGCAAGGTGAGGTGTAGCCGTCCAACAAGCTTATGATTTGTCTAAAATAAAATTCGACAAAGTTTTCGACTTATGTTGCGAGCAGCGTTATGTTGTATCCTCTTGTATCCTCTTATTTTAATGCCTTTTCCCCCTGTTTCAGTGCCATTTTCTTTCGGTTTTACATCAGGCCATCCGGATTACGCAACCTAACGTGAGGCATGAAGTACCGTTTCCACCTGATAATTTAATCTTGAATAAAACTTCAAGATTACATAAAACCACCCAAAATGGATTGCCAGAATCGACCTTAATCTTGAATAAAACTTCAAGATTATATAAAACCGTCCAAAAATAGGACGCCAGAATCGGCCTTAATCTTGAAC
>CAZUAY010000298.1:535-4674 GCA_964618405.1 uncultured Lentisphaerales bacterium | reverse complement strand
ATATATCCGGCAGCATCCCAGCCCACAAGGGACCCAAAAGCTTCTGCCACATAGCGGGCCGGCAAAAAGGTTCTGCTGTCTGTGATTTCCGGTGCCACATCTGCCGTTCTGACTTCGCCGTTAACTGTATAGGTTTTGCTGCCAATGGTCAGGACTACTTCCACTCCGCCCTTTTTCAGGATGACTTTTTGCTCACCTTCGTTCCAATCAACAGTGGTCCCCAGCATGTTTTCCCCCAGGTAGCGCACCGGGACGAAGGAACGATCATCCTTTATATAGGGAGCCACGTCCATCACCTGACTTACTCCACCCACCAGGAAGTTCTTAGACCCGATCTGGAAGGAGGCCGTCCCCCCCACTGCAGGAGTAATAGTAGCAGCAATTACCGCACTGCCGACAGGTCCATCTGTGACAAAGTCCACCAGGGCGGTTGATCCCTGTGTCCAGCCCAGGTCTTTGATGCCTTCCACTTTGGCCAGAATATCGCCTTCCGGCACGGTTCTGTCCAGAGTAAGATAAATTTCTGTTATTTTTATGGTGCTTTTAATCGAACTGTCTGCATTGATTTTTATCATTAAGGCATCATCAACGGTGGCAGCAGATGTCGAACCCAGCTTCACTTCACCCAGTTCCAGATCACCGGCAGCAACTTTTACCACCGGTTTGCCGGAAAATGATACTCCTTTGGGCAATGTTATCAGTATCTGATCATGACCGGTTTTACTCACGACAGCTCCTTCTTCGGTCTCAGTGATGATTAAATCTCCGGCTTTTTGCTGCATGGCGCCAACTGCCGCTTTAGCAATTCCTTCTGCTGTTATTTTGACCGGTTTTATGACTTCGGCAACAGATACCTCGCCGCCCACATCGGCATTGCCACTGACAGTTACCGCCAGGGGCCCCGTAAACCAGGGTTCGATACTGACCTTCATGTCTTTAAAGGTCAGACTGGTAATTTGATCACTGCCGGCGGTAAAATTATTCTTGATTTTCCGCCCGTCACTTCCGGCTACGGCAGTGTAACCAGCTGTGCTGATAATATTACTGCCATCAATATCTATCGTGCCATAATCCACCCATTTAACTCCCGCCGGCAAACTGAAATATATGGTCTGGCCTTTTTTCAAACTATTACGCACTTCTTCTGCTATCTTAAAACTGCCTATAATCTGGTCTGTGCGACCCGCCATAACTTCTTTTTCTTTGACTGCCTGGAGGGTTATGCCATAATCAGCATAACTGGCGGCCTTAACATCATTTACCGTCAAATCGGTATTGGAAACTGTGATCCTTATTTCTATATCACCAAATTTGGTGCCATCATCCACATCAATGAAGGGATAGCCCCCCAGAGGATATATACTGCTCAGAGTCTCGGTTCCTATAGTTATTTTGCCGGCGCTCCCTGCATTAACCGGTAAATTATTGATGGATAAAATCAATTCTCTCCCACTGGTGGTGAAAGAGAAATCTCCGGCATTGCCCATGCCATGATAACCTTCAAAGCCCCATCCGCCTGCTGCCACAATATAATCACTGCTGCCCCAGCTGAAACCGGCTGGCAGCCTGAAGGTAACGGTGTCCCCTTCCTTTAAAACCCGGGCCCGTGATTCAGTCACAGTTATGGAATCAATGTATCCACCCATGTTCCCGATGTTTTTTACGCTGCCAGTAGTTATGTTTATCCCTGTTTTCGACCCCAGGGATGCAATAGAGGCATCTTCCATTTGCGCAAATAAGCCGGTTCCGCTGAACTTCACCTTTATATCCCCGGAACCTGACCTGACTTTGATACTTTTAAAATCCAGCAGGATATCTCCTTTCCCCCCGGTAAGAACAACTGCCGGATCAGCTTCTATTTTAATTTCCACCCAATTATCAGCCGTTTTCTGGGAACTGATTTCCACCAGATTGGTGTAGCTTATATCCAGCCCCGCTTGGGAAGCATTACCGCCGGTTACACCATCATAGGTGCAATTGGAAGGAAGCTCAACCGTGAGCCAGGCACCAGTCTCTTCCACCATACGCACATCTTCAATAATAATTTTAATTTTCCCTAATTGCTGAAAACTGTCGGCATCAGAAGATATAACCGGTGCCGTCAAAGTCTGGTATGTAACTCCCGCAGCACCCGCCGTTCCAGCACCTGCCAGCACGGTCATCATCAAAGCCAGAACCAATAGTATCGATATTTTTTTATTCTTACGCATGCATTTCGCCCTCCTTTTTCATTTTACGCTAATTGCTTCCTGATGCTTACATTGGTGATTATGTTTTTTTCTTGGCCAACAATTAAATTATAGATTATAACCAGGTAATAAAAAAGAGGACCGGTTCCACTTCCCCTGGCCAATATTTTTTCATTAAAAAAGAGGCTGCCCCTGGCAGCCTCCTCTTTGATGGTTAATTATTATCTGACAATAATAACTGTCTGGGTTGCTTCATCCCATCCAACCTGGGCTCCGAATGCTTCAGCAGCGAAGCGGGCCGGCAGGAAGCTTCTGTCATTTACGATTTCAGGTGCTACATCAGCAGTCATAGCTTCACCGTTTACGGTGTAGGAAGCGCTGCCAATGGTGAAGACTACTTCGGTTTCGCCTTCTTTGGTCAGGGTAACAGTCTGATCTGCTTCGGACCATGCGATTTCAGCACCCAGCATCTGGGCCAGATAACGCATCGGTACATAGGAACGGCTGTCTTTGATATAAGGTACAGCATCCATTACATAAGGAACTCCGCCAATTTCATAGATGTTGGAAGAAATAACGAATTTGGCATGGCCTCCCTGTGACGGGGTAATGGTAGTAGCAATTACTACTTTGCCATAGGATTCTTCTGTCATCCAGTCAACCAGAGCTGAACAACCGACTTCTTCAATGTAATCTCCGCCATTATTGCGTGCTTTGCCGATTTTGTGTCCCTTGAAGGTTGCCACTACGTCGCCTTCCGGTACAGTACGGTCAACAGTGATAAATACATCGGAGATTTCGATGGTGCTCTTCTTGGAGCTGGCAGAATCAATGGTGATGGTGAGCTGACCTTTTTCATAGTCAACATCATCAATTTCCAGGTCGCCTTCGGTTACTTCAACAGTGGGATCTTTATAGAATTCCACACCCTTGGGCAGGGTAATGAGAATCTGGTTATATTCGCCATCCAGGATTCCTTCATCAACGTTTTCGATAATGAGGATGTTCCCAGCAGCCTGATTCATAGCACCAATCTCAACTTTAGTCGGATTAGCAACTTTCAAATCAACAGGTTTTACAACTGTAGCAACAACTGCTTCGCCTTCTACTCCGGCTTTGCCGTAAACTTTGATGGCGATTTCATCTTCGTCAAAGCTGGGCTCAATATTTACTTCCATGTCTTTGACTCTGATTTCGGCAGCGTCATCACTGAATCTTCCGCCGGCAAAGTCAAATACGACTTTCAACTTTCTGTCGCTGTTGCTTAATACAAAATCATCTGCAAACCAGTTCAGGGAAGTGCCGTCTTCTGATTTCAGTTCGATTATGGGGTTACCGTTGCCATCTTTTGCCCATTTTACGCCTTTAGGCAGTTCGAAGTACACGGTTCTCTTGCTGTCCAGGCTTTCCGGGAGAGCTTCTTGAATGAGGAATTCGCCCAGTTCCTGATTGGCACGACCAACATATACTTCTTCCTTAGTGTCTTCTACTACTTTTACGCCATAGTCGCCATAAACAGCTACCAGGGCATCCTGTTTCTTAACAGATCCTTCTTTGGAGGATACAGTTACATAGACATCACCGAATTTGGCAGTGTCATCAACAATGATGTTGAAGAATCCGCCGGTGCCGCTGCCGATATTAATACGGCCAGCTTCAGTTGTCTTGACATAAGGACCATTTACTGCCTGTCCATAATCTCTATCCATGTACACTTTAAGATCTCTGCCATCGATTTGATAATCAAATGCCCAGGTGGCCAGTGACCAGGCACCTGCAATGTGACGGAACTGGTTGATGAACGTGCCGGGTGCTACTTCAATTCCTTCTGCACCTTCGCCCAGACCCCATTCAAAACCTTTGGGCAGTTTAACAGTGATGACTTCGCCTTCTTTGAAGGATCCGGGGCTGCTTTCAGCAATAACCAGGGTATCCATGTCGCCGCCGGCA
>CAZUAY010000298.1:0-507 GCA_964618405.1 uncultured Lentisphaerales bacterium | reverse complement strand
CTTGGGCAGAACGGTTGTTGCTCCTGAGGTAACAACCCTTGCAATAACAGCAGTGTTCAAGGTCCCAAAGGCAGAATCATTGCTGAGGAATCTGGCTACGATATCACCGGAGCCGGATTTCACTATAACATCATTGAAGAAAATAGTTACTTCTCCGTCAGCATCGCCGCCGCTCCAAGTGGGCACAACCAATATTTCCATGGTATCTTTGGCAGTCTGCTTAACCATTGCAGCGAAAAGGTTGCCATTGGTCTGGACTTCAACGCCTTCTTCGTACTCATAATCAAAAGTACATCCCTTGGGCAGGGAGATTGTCAGCCAGGCACCTGCATCCGGCAGTGCCCTGACATCTTTCATTTTTACCAGCACAGAACCTAAATTCTGTGGGACTTCACTGGTCTGCACAGAGGGGGTTCTGAGTGGATCAAAATCTGCTGCTGCGGAAGCAGTGCCTACGCCAATAAACATGGTCATCAGCATGGCCAAAACCAGCAGCATTGATAACTT
>CAZUAY010000297.1:0-4755 GCA_964618405.1 uncultured Lentisphaerales bacterium | reverse complement strand
GAACTACGCACTCCGACCGCATGAAACGTAAACCTTGTTTATGAACGGCTCCTTAACTCCAAAAGGGGCGTTTATGGATACTAATACCAAGGAAAAAAGTCTATCGATTTCACATTTTTCGTTTTTTTATTCCGACACGCCTTTTCTCCTCTGCTCACCTACCCCTTAAAGTGGAACGGGGAGATGATCGGGGGAGGGCAGGTGTAAAGGGTCTTTTAGAGTCGTCTTAGAGCGTTTTCGCCCGATCCCCCTTACCCCGACCCCTTAAACCCTTAAACCAAGTCAAAGCAGCTTAAATCAATCACCAAGCCGAACAATCGGTTGTATCAGACCTTAATCACGCTGATAAGCCTTAGAACGTTCGGCAAAAATATGAAAACCAAGATCGTTCGCATTCTATTTTTTCTGTTGCTTCTTTTACTAGTTGCAAACACACAAGCCGAGAATCGTCCGCGGCTTATGGGATGGGGATTGGGCAATAAAGATTTTGAGGAGAATATAAAAGAGGCCGCAGAAATTGGTTTTCAAACAATCATTGTAGAAGGTGATAATAAGAACCATATTACTCAAGCCGTTGAGATCGCTCAAAAATATGGCATTGAGATTTACGCATGTGTAACTCCTAGAGGAATTCCAAATTGGAAAAAGTATTTTCCAGATCAACCGAAGCCTTACCAAGTAATGACTCCGGAACAAGACGCCGCCTTTAATTTTCTTTCGGCCGGGAAAAACCGTAGCATTATACCCTATCAATGGGGCGGTGAGCCAGTTATGGAAAATGAAGTTCTTATTTATAAAATCATTTGCCCGAGCAACCAAGCAGCCAGAAAACTTCAGAAAGAACAAATTGACGATTTACTGACCATTTCAAATCTCAAAGGAATTGCCTTTGATGGGTATGGCTACCAGAATTACCATCGATGCCATTGTGATGACTGTGAACGAGGGTTTCTGGAATTCAAAAAAGAACAGCTTAATATCTCTTTGGAGACAGCCGAAGTGGAATACTTCCGGGATTTGTTGGTCAATTGGATAAACGATCTGGCCCATTACGTTCGCAATTGTAAGGCGAACGTAAAAACAACCATTCATATCTGGCCGGTTTTTGCTCCAGAACCGTTATACGGCAACCGCCTCGATGTGGATTTCTGCGGACAAACAGCCGCTTGGTATACTCGATGGCCTGCTGAGAAAATAGCTGAATACAGCCGCATAATTACTGCTGATGCCCAACAGTATCATAAACGCCAACAAGGTGTCGGAATGATTGGTTACTATGACAAACCCGAGTTATTTCCAATTAAGGAAGCAACTTTGGTCGATAACGAGTTGCGTATCATGCTGAAAAATGGCTGCAAAGAGATACAGGTATGTGGAGCCCAGGATGTTCTTGAAAACGAAGAAGTTGCCCAGGTATTTAAAAAACATTTCGGTAAAAAGGATTGAAAGCAGCCGAACCAAGCGATCGACGTAACCCTCCACCGCTGTCACTTTGGGTGCTTGGCTTCTCCGCACCCGACGTGCCAGCGGTTCCGGGCACGTCATCGCGGACGTTGTGTGATCAAGAACCTAACTAAACCAAAGGAAATATAATGGGAATTGGCACCGGACTTTTAATACTGATCGTGGTGGGAATTTCTCTGATCTGGAAGGGAATAACGGGTGACGTGATGACAACACGAATGGGTGATAGAATTATCCCCTGCTGGATGTATATCCTTGCGGGGCTGATTCTACTGGGCTTTCCTTTGGCATACTTCGTTATCCGAACAGAAGCAGGGAGAGCTTTCCTAGATTACTAAACCATGAACGATTTAGCCACGAACACTAAACACACAGCCAGCAGTCACACCGAACCGCATTGTCGTTGGACGTCCTCAGCCTGAGACCGAAGGTGACGGACTTTCAGATTGGTACTGCCCTATCATGATTGAAGGATTCTTGCCTCGCGTAGTCCCCGCGATGGAAGTTGGCCCAGTCGACTCCCTCATGAATGCTATGCATCTCGGAAAGACATTTTCGGGTAATCGGTCAGGCACGGGGGCTGTGCCTGACCGATTACAGTCGCTAGTTGCTAGTGGCTAGTCGCTAGTAGCCACGGTAGTGGTATTCGACAAAGTTCGCGACAAAACTCACGACAAAGTTTGGGGGACATCCGCGATCACCGATCGCCCACTCGCAACTCACAACTTCTCCCAACACTGCATCCGGAAAATCTTGTAATCCTGTATAAATGATCCCACTCTCTCGACAAAGTTAGCGACAAAGCTAACGACAAAGTTATTTCGCAACTCACACCTCGCAACTCGCGACTGTACTCGGGCAGTCAACGGGGCCACCCCCCGTCACTGACCGATTACGATCTTGCGGTATAAACCACTTGCTCATAATTCCGAAGCTGTCTATAATTGCCAACGTTGAAAATGGCTTTCGTTGTTCTCCGGAACTCGAAGAGATGCTATCGCCTATCTCATAGGGTAATACATTAACATGGAATTCGAATGGGAATCTTTGAAGGCTGATCGGAACTTAAAAATGCATGGCGTTTCGTTCCACGAAGCGGCAACCGTATTTGATGACGCCTATCTATCACGTATTACGATCCAGACCATTCGGCGACGGAGCAGCGCTTTATTCCGGTTGGCATGTCAAGGTTCGGGAACCTTGTCATGGTAGCGCATACCGACCGCGACGAAAAAGTTCGGCTTATCAGCGCGAGAAGGGCAACCCCACAAGAGCGGAGGTATTATGAAGAAAATAAATAGCAGCGAGAGAGAGGACGATTTGCGTCCAGAGTACGGCCTGTCCCAGATGAAGAACGGCGTACGGGGTAAGTACGCGAAGCGTTTCCGGGAAGGGACTAACCTCGTTCTGCTCTCCCCAGATGTAGCGCAGTACTTTCCAGACGAAGACTCCGTAAATGCCGCGCTCCGATCGCTGGTGAGCCTCGCTAAAACCCAACTCCAACACGCCCGCTGATTCAGGGATGGAGCGGCGAACCACCGGCCCGAGGCAACAGGATACCGTCGCCTCAGCCGTGACGTTAGCCTAGGAGGAACAATGCGAAATTTACGAGCAAATGAGTCTAAGTTAGTTGGAATCCTTGGGTTGATCGGTATCGTTCTCACAGGAATAGCCATAATCGCAACAGCTTCAGATCTATCTTTACCTACAGGAATATTGCTTCTGATAGCGATGTTTTTTTCTGGTTTTACCGCTTGGTTTGGGTTTCGAGCAGCTTCTATATTTGTTGATGAAGATGATCTTCTCTACCAACCTGCTAATTCTGATTACATTAGAGTTTCTATATCCTCGGTTATTTCAGCGAAAACATTCCCTTTGCCATTTAAACTCGGCATGCTCGTATTACAATTCGACACAGGATTCTCGATTATGACCGTTGTTCAGCAACACGATCTTTCTTGGATCATGTCCAGAATGCCTGAATATGCGATTACGCCATATTGGAAAAATCGAATAGGCTAACAAGCGGCGGCACCGAACGTCGCTAACGCGCCGTTGGTGCCCCGCGACATTCTGATAAGACAAAATGAAAGTTGATGCGAAACCACTTCACCGAGTCATGGCAGGCATTATGCTCATAGCATATTTTGGATTAATTGCTTATGTACTCCTGAATCCAGATTTGAATCAAAGCAATTCGATAATTCTGCCATTGGTGATGCTGTCACTTATAATGGTCACGTTAATGATAATGTATTTTGTTCCCTGCTATCTGGATCATGCGGGAGTAACATACGAGGTGAACGACTCATCGGTGATACTCTGGCGAAAAGGAGAAATTCGGAAGAAAATCCAACTAAGCGAAGTGGCTTACGTACGGAATGAAAAATCGAAAGGAAGTATTATCTTACATCGAAGGGGATTCTGGCGGAGCCCCATTTATCTTCATCCCAAATCGGATCAGGATCTGCTATTTGAGAAAATTAATCAAGAATCAAAACCATCGGCTGGAGGAGACGTGATGCCGCCGCCTCAGCCGTGACGTTGTGTTTGGAAAAATCGAATGAAAATAAAACCGAATCAAGAGTTCATCGTAGCAGGTATTGCAGGCTTTACTGGGTTCGTTATGCTTGCGATGTCTTGGACCGATTTCAAGATGGTAGCGAAAGAGAACCCCGTCGTCGTTCAGTACATGTTAGGATTGGTTCAACTCTTTATGGCCATTGGCTTTTGTTCAACTGGCCTGAGCAAACGATCTTGGATAAAACAGATGACGCAATTAAAAGAAGCTTATGATGCAGGAAAACAAGCCTCCAGTGATTGAAGAGCACAACCAGCGGCGGCACTGTTGCTGTCATGGGAAAGATCAAGAACAACAGTCCGATTCCATGGAAAGACATCCGCTTTCAGGTCGAGTTCCATGATGCCGAGGGCGCAAGGTCCGACACTGGACAGAGGGAGGAGCATTCCTACTATCTGCCGGCTAACTCGTCACTTACATTAGTGACTTGTGAGTGCGTCCGTAAAAAAAACGGCTGAATAAGATGTCGCGGCTGAATAAGATTGATACCTGCGCATCCTTCAGTTATGCTATTTACCGAATTGAGTTTGAAGGGAAGTAACCGACATGTTTCAATACGACTTCGAATGGGACCCGACGAAGGAACGCAGTAACAGGACAAAGCACGGAATCGGTTTTGAGTTGGCTGCGACCGTGTTCCGAGATCCTCGTGCGCTGACAATTTTTGACGACGCGCACAGCGCGGAGGAAGAACGCTGGGTGACCTTGGG
>CAZUAY010000296.1:0-4755 GCA_964618405.1 uncultured Lentisphaerales bacterium | reverse complement strand
CGAGCCTGTAGCCGCGATCGGTGATCGCGGACGATTCCGGCCTCACCAAGGCCAGCCACAGGGGAGAAGTAGCGAGTTCTGACCTCACTAAATTGAGGCTTATCCTACTTTTCTGTCGCAGGTTCAATTTCCTCTTCTAATAATGAATGCTCGCTCGCGAAATCTACGATAATAACGCAAGATCGTAGACGGCCCGACCGAAGTTCCCCACTTGGAAATTGGATTTGAGTGTTGGCTGTTGGAAATTGAGAGTGCAAAGAACTCAGAAACCTTTTCGGATAACAAGGGTTCTTGAAATTTAACCCCGTTTAAGGGTATAATGCCAACCTCTTATCACACGCAATCCGGAGTTCTCAATGGCATACGAAGTATTAGCACGCAAATGGCGCCCACAGAAATTTGAAGATGTAGTCGGTCAAGACCATGTCGTCAAAACGCTGTGCAATGCCATTCAACAAAACCGGATCGCCCAAGGCTATCTGCTTGCTGGCCCACGAGGAACCGGCAAGACGACCATCGCTCGCATTTTTGCCAAGGCTCTAAACTGTGTAGACGGCCCCACAATCAATCCGTGCGGCGTGTGCGCCCCCTGTCGCGATATCGCGAACGGCACCTCGTTCGATGTTACCGAAATTGACGGTGCCTCCAACAATGGCGTCGCGGACATCCACTCGAAGATTATTGACAATATCGACTTCGCTCCTATTGGTGGCAAATACCGCATTTACTACATCGATGAAGTACACATGCTCTCGGTCAGCGCATTTAATGCGTTGCTGAAGACGCTTGAAGAGCCACCGCCGTACGTCAAGTTTATCTTTGCCACAACTGAACCCGAGAAGGTCATCGGCACAATTCTCTCGCGCTGTCAGCGCTTCGACCTGCGTCGCATCTCCCTGCCCGTCATCATTGAACAACTACGGAAAATCGCAGTCGATGAAGCGATCAATATCGACGAGGATGCCCTGCTCGCCATCGCACGGGGTGCCGACGGTGGCATGCGTGATGCCGAATCTGCGCTCGACCAAATGATTGCCTTCACGGGAAAAGAAATTCGCGAATCTGACGTATTAAGCGTTTTCGGCCTCGCCGCACGTAGTACAATCGAAAAGCTCGCCGAGGCCGTCATGGTCGGCAACATTCCCCAGGTACTCAAGCTGGTCGCTGAGCTCGACAACTGTGGCAAAGATCTACGACGCCTCACGTCCGAACTGATCAACCATTTTCGAAACCTGCTGGTCTGCATTCAACTCGACGGTTCCACGGCAGGCCTCGACCTGACGGACGCGCAATGCGCGACGCTCAAGAGCCAATCCAAAACGGGCTCCACAGCCGCCGTGCTGACCGTTGTAGAAAACCTTATCGATCTGGAAGGGAAGATGAGGCACTCGCTTTCCCAGCGAACCATGGTCGAAACAACACTCATCCGATGCGCGCGCGCTTCTCAACTCGTCGATCTGGAAAGCATCCTCAAAAAGTTGACCCAACTCGCCGAAGGAGCCGAAGCCGCGCCAACGCCGGTGGCCCATACGCCATCAGCACAACCCGCAGATCCCAACGCCAAAGCCCCCTCCGCTACCGCCCCCCCTGCAGCGAACAGGTCGTCAACGCCCCCCCCACAGCCTACAGACCTCGCAGCGACGAAGGCAGACAATCGGAACTCAAACCCCAAGCAAAGCATACCGAAAGAGGGACTTGAGCAACCGACGCCCTCTACTCAATCGTCACGCATCAGCGAAGCTGAACGCAACGAAAAAATTATCGAACTTCCCGTCGTCAAAGACGCACTAAAAGTTTTTGACGCTAAAATCACCGACATCAAGTCTGGACACTAACAGCAGCGCAAGGAAATTATATTATGGCCTCCCCCAACTTCTTCCAACAAGCAAAGCAGGCGATGGAACTCCGAAACAAGATGAAGAAAATTCAGAAGGAGCTCGAATCGAAAGTCGTCGAATACGAGAACGGAGGTATCGTCGTCTCTGCCCGCGGAGACATGTCCCTCGCTAGCATCAAGATCGATCCCGCTATCATCGATATCACCCGCCTCGACAAGCTAGAGCGCACCATCCTCGAGAACTGCAACAAGGCACTCAAGATCGCCAAAGATCAGGCAGGCGCTCAAATGCAAAAAATGACCAAAGAGATGGGTCTCGACGGCCTCCTCGGCGGCTAGCGTTCTATGGCTAATCCCTTCGACAATCTAGCTCAAGAACTGGCAAGACTACCTGGGATTGGACGACGCTCCGCGGAACGTGTCGCCCTCGCCCTCGTGCGAAAAGGCGATGCGCTCATGAATCCCCTCATCGACGCCCTTCAGTCCGTACGCGACAACGTGTGCGTCTGTGGCCTCTGCGGCTCGATCACCACCCGAGGAGACAATCCTTGTCGACTTTGCTCCGACCCGCGACGCAATGCGTCCCTGCTGTGCGTCGTGGAGGAATCGGGTGACATCATGTCCATCGAACGCTCCGGTGCCTTCAATGGCGTCTACCATACGCTCCACGGACGGATTTCACCCATGGCCGCCTCGGGCCCTGACGACATTCGTCTCGCGGAGCTTGAAAGACGTATTGAAGACGGGACGTATACTGAGATTATCCTTGCGATCGGCACGGATGTCGAAGGTGATGCAACCGCTGCTTATATCTCAGAACGGCTTGCTGGCTATGCGTTAACGGTGACACGCCTAGCTCTCGGCCTTCCGGCAGATAGTGGCATCGGCTACTCCGACCCCATCACGCTGAAGCGTGCCATCAACGGTAGGCAAGTACTCTAATGGAAGGCAGAATACATTCAATCGAAAGCTTTGGAACGATGGATGGTCCAGGCGTTCGGTTCGTTGCTTTTTTTCAGGGATGCCCGATGCGGTGTCGCTTCTGCCACAACCCTGACACATGGAATCCTGAGGGGGGCACGCTCATCAGTTCTGAAGCACTTGTTGAGAAGGCAGAACGATGTCGGGCGTATTTAAAAAATGGCGGGGTTACACTCTCAGGAGGAGAACCGCTCATGCAACCCGCTTTTGCGCTTGATGTTTTACAGCGTCTCCGCCAAGCCCGGCTACATTCAGCACTCGATACGGCTGGCATGATTCCGCTTACGGTCTCGGCACCCGTTATCGACGCGGCCGACATGGTTCTGCTCGACATCAAGGCGCTGGATCCAGAGGAATGCATCGCGCTGACCGGCCTATCCAATGTTCACGAACTCTCCACCCTCGATTACTGCGAGAAGACCCAAAAGCGCACCTGGATTCGTCATGTCCTTGTTCCGGGACTGACGCTTGAAACAGAAAAGCTCAAAAAACTTGCTGCTTTTCTGAAACAATACACCTGTGTTGAAAAAGTAGAACTCCTCCCCTTCCACAAACTCGGCGAATTCAAATGGAAAGAGCTTGGCATCCCGTATTCGCTCACCGATACGCCTGCTCCAACGCAAGCGGAAATCGAAGCGGCCAATCTTCTCTTCACCAAAGGGTGATGAGAAGTCGCGAGTTGCGAGCAGCGAGCCGAGAGTGGCGAGTTGCGAAGCAAGATAGAGCGCTGCCGCGCGGAGGGTTTACCTATCAATTTTTTATCAAGAACATCAAGAATTCAGATTTTTCTTTACGGTGCCTCAAAAACTTCAATGTCAATTTCGAGATCAAGCGGAATGTAGTGGGGCAACCGTTTTCGCGACAGTTTTTCTAAATTTCGTGGACGTGCAATCGAATCTTCTAATGCCTTGCGAATCGCTTCAATCGGTCCACTTTCGAACATCGATGCTAGATTGCTGATGTTCGCATCGAGCTTTGGAATCGTGATTTTATAAGACAACGCGATCCCATCAACGTAGCGGCGGAAGTCGAGATCGCATTTCAAGTCCATCCTGCGTACGCGTGCCGACGTGCGTGCTCTGAAAAGATTTTCTTTCAGCTTAAAACGTACCTCTCCTGTAGCATAACCATCGATCTTACGAAACGTGATCGGGCGCTTGCCGTCGGGAGCGGAGTGCAATGTTGCCGTATCGAATCGTAGCGAATGGATAATGTTGTAGTGACCAAGCGCGTATTTCTTTTTTTTATCCTTGTGCGCGAACGACCCTTCGTAGAGCAACGCTTGATTAACCAAGTCGGAAGGTAGCCGGACGCTCAAATGCGGATGAGACGTCACCGATTGGATATTGAGAACAAACGGCACCCAGGCCTCCGCAGCCTCATCATCCAAAAGCACCCGAATAGAGCCGGTTACAGCGAACCGCTCTGGGATCGTGCCCGGTGGAATGGCGTACGCCTTCCAGCCCAACGCCTCATACGCCAATTTCTTGAGACGCGGCGCATTCACACGCAGAACGATTCCCGTGGCCGGATCGGAAAACCCTACTTCATTGATGGCCGTAATCGTATAATTACCTCCCGTTCGTGGCACGGTTGTAACAGCCAAAGTTCGCACAAGCCAGCCGAGCGCGCCACTAAACCAGACGACAAGGAAAAGCCCCGCGACGATTACGCGATAACGTCGAGGCTTTTTTTTCTGTTGAGGGTTTTCGTTCATGGCACTTGTCTTCACTTCCAGCCTTAGTGTAGGGTGTTCCCTATAAAGTTGCTTCTATAATAGAATAGTCTTCCAATTTTGTACAATGTTTTAGTTTTTTTATAGACCCGCCTCGCCTAGGGACTATTGGCAAAATTATTCGAGGAAATCTTTTGGGTAATCGGTCAGGCACAGGGGGCTGTGCCTGACCGATTACAGTCGCGAGTAGTGAGTTGCGAGT
>CAZUAY010000295.1:0-4760 GCA_964618405.1 uncultured Lentisphaerales bacterium | reverse complement strand
CCCCACCTCGCTTTGCAACCACAAAGAAGCGGGGTCTTGCTAGCGACTAGCGACTCGCGACTCGCGACTGTAATCGGGCTGTCAACGGGGGCACCCCCCGTCACTGGCCGATTACGGAATAGACTTGGAATAGACTTGACAAATCGTCCTTCACTTTTCACAATAGGTTTTTGTTCGTTGGATGGTGGCGATCAAACATTTCGGAAGAGCAGAACTTCCATTAACATCCCCATAAGCAGCTTAAAAATTCGCCCGTTTCAAGCTATTTAGAATTGGAGATTACAGATGAATCAATGGTTTTTAAAGAAAACATGTCTCGTTATATCTATTGTATTTTGTGCGATTTCAACTTTCGCCGCTCCGCTTGTCAAGGACGGGCAACCCTCCGCCGAGATTATCCTGAACCAAGACGCCCAAGCCAGTGTACGGGTGGCCGCCGAACAACTTCAGAAGCATATCGAAAAGATGTCGGGTGCGACGCTCGATATCGTCAGTGCCCCGACGGGGAAATTTAAGACTCGTCTTTATGTGGGCGAGAGTGCTGCCACGCAGGCGTTAAGGTTCACGCTTGCTGATGTTAAACACGATGGTTTCAAAATTTGGGTGAAAGGCGACGACGTAGTTGTGGCGGGGCACGACATTGATTGGTACACCGAATACGGGTTTTCCAGTGACAACCTTGATTTTCAAAAAAGTGATTTCTTCGCTCGATGGAGCCAGTTCACCGGTCACAAGTGGGAGTCGCCTAAGTTCATCGTTCCGTTGGAAAAAATGGTCAGGAGCGGACCACCGCTCGAGTTTCATCCGCAGATTGGCAGCGGCACTCTCTATGGCGTTTTTCACCTTCTCGAGCAGCAGGGGTTCCGCTGGTATGCAGCCTTTCCGCCTCCGAACGAAGATCTCGGAAAAGTAATTCCTGCAAAGCAGGACATCGCGATTCCCGATCAAGAGACGAGGTGTGAGCCAGAATTTGCAATTCGAGACTACGGCTACTATGTTGCCACACGCGAGGATGCGTTGTGGATCAAGTCCATGGGAGTCGGCATGGCCGAACTCGAGATTCCCTGGCACGCTGCGGGGCGGATGCTCGAATATCAAGAAGATCCTGAGTTGGCTGGTAATATTAACGGCAAGCCCGACTTCCTTGCTCCGAAAATGTCGAGCGAGAAATTCCGCGCAACATTCTTGGAATACCTGGACTGCGTGAATCGCTGGTATCCTAAAATGCTTCCCTTCGTCAGTTTCTGCCAGCCCGATGGTTGGAGTATGATCGATGATGAGGATAAAAAGAAGGGATGGGATCGTATCGAAACGCGTGGTGCTAACGGACGATTCAGCGATTACAACTGGAACTTCGCCATGAACATGCGCGACCGGTACAACGCGAAATATCCCGGCAATTCTCAGCGTAAGCTTGTGTATGCCTACACCACCACGGCACGCATTCCGGAAGCGTTGGAGGAAATTCCTGACGATGTGACGATCTATTTTACCCACCATTCGGACAAGGTGCACATGAACGATTACCGGCCCGTGGCGAGAGAATGGTTGGCTAAGGTAAGGGACATTCGGCAGTTCATGTTTTACGATTATTATTACGAACATACCCTGTACAAGGGCGTCCGTCCGCCCATGCCCTACGTTTTCACTGAGAATCTTAAGAAAAATTTTGAGATGATGTACGACCATTGCAAGGGTTGGCTGCTCGAGGGAATGGTCACGGAGTTTCGTGGGGGGAAAGCTTACGGGTTCTACCGTCCAGCGATCAACCATTTGATGTTTTTCTTGCGTAACCGTATGTCGTGGAACCGTGGTCTTGATCTTGAAAAAGAACTTGACGAGTACTGCACTCTTTTCTACGGACCCGCCGCCGCAGAGATGCGCGAACTTCTCAAATTCTCTGAAGAAGTTTGGATGCGTACGGCGCCACGTTTGATCACGGCTTCGACAGGCTACATCAAAGAAGAGGATGTGCCGAAGTTCTTCGATTTGCTGGATCGCGCGAAGGCGAAAGCTGGCGACACGATCTACGGTCAGCGTATCGACATGCTCCTTCAAGAAATGGAGCCATTGAAGAAGGTGTTCGAGGGCCTTAGTCGTCGGGGGCCGTTGCTTCGTGTGCTCCCGTTTACCGACGGACAATCGCCGTTGGTTGATGGGGATTTGACCAAGCCCTTCTGGTGGTATCGTAACTATATCAATCCGCGCTACACCTTTTATCCCCTGAAAGACATGGTTACGGGTGAGACGCCGAAACACATCTCCACCAGCGTTTCATTCCGATACACGGCTGGAGCACTCTTCATTGCTATTGACTGCCAGGAACCCAAGATGGATAGAATACAGGCGCGTTGCTATGAATCCGAGAATCCTGATATTTGGTCTGGTGATTTTGTAGAAATCCGGATGGAGACTCCGAACGGTCGCCAGCCGCTGATTGTGGTGAATCCTAATGGGGCTGTCCTTGACAGCGATCCCACGATGCCCAACACGGAAGATCTACCTTCTTTCTACAAGGTCACAGACTGCGCGGTCCGAAAACTTGCAGATCGATGGACGGTCGAGATCCGAATCGATGCAGCATCACTGGAAGCGACGATGCCCACTCAGTCCTTTCCATGGGGCATTCAGATCTCGCGTCAGCGGCTGGCTGGCAATACACCAGAGTTCTATCAAGTGTCGCCTACCGGCATCGCGTTTAATGAGGCGTTCGAGTTGATGGCTAATCTGTATGTTCAGTAGCAACGAAAGATCCACAGGATAACCCACTGGGCGATGGGTTTGTTCGAACGGTGGATAGAGGCTACACTGAGCGCATCGGTCACGGTGCGCCTATTTTGATTCGTTGATAAGTCTAGAAATTTTTACTTGAAGCGGAAGCTGAATAGGTCCGCATCCCGAAGTGTAAACTGAAGTCTGATCGGCTTGCCTGCGATATCGCCGAGCCCGTTTCCGTTTCGCCAAGCAACAGTTCGTTCCACGTCGTCGCCCCAGATCTCGACGCAATCCGCGCGAGAAAACCCCGGCAAAGGAGTTCCGTCGGCATCCTGGATCTCGACAAGAACGACGCCCGCCGCAGATGTTGCGACATTTAAGACGAGCCGATCGCCGGAGAAAAGCAACGGGTGGGTCGTCATTTCGCCTCCTGAAAGCGGTGCGTTGAGGGATGCAAAGCCGTCTAACCGCAAGGTGAAGCGCAGTAGAACGGAGTGGGTTCCTCTTTTTTCGGTTGAATACAAAGACAATTCGTTAGGCGCGCCTAGTTCAGAGGCGGCGGTTTCCAATAAACCGTTCCAGATGTAGTTGCCGCGGTTAGCCCATCGGTTCGGGTTCGGCCCAGGTCGCAGAAAGGCCTCGCCCCATCTGTGGAAGGTTTTGCCGTTGCGGCTGGACATGAACAAGCTCTCGGTGGCGCATCCACGTTCCTCAGACATGAGTCGAGTTGGAAAACCCACGAAAATGTGGGGAGCGCGGAAATAGGGGGTCACCGAGTTGGTGTAAATTTGCTCTTCGCCTGCGCCAGGAAAGTCTAACCATTCACTGTCGGTCCACTCGAGGAAATCTGCCGATCGTGCGGTTTTGATTCCCCGAACCCCATCGCAATAGCCGCGGTGATAGGCACGGTATTCTCCTCTAACCGTATCCCAGAAGGCCAGGTTTTGCGAATCGAATGAACCTTGCGAGATGGGAATGGCGACTGGATCTTCCTTCGGATGTGACCAGTGGACGCCATCGGGCGAAACGTAGCCGTAAAGTCCTTCACGCGGACTGGGTTTGGAACTGGCAAACGCCTTATACTTCCATTCCGGCGGACAGGCTGGGTTGGTATCTAAAAATGGGGTGAAATTATGTGCTCCAACCCCTGCGTGAAGGATATTGTTAGCGCGGGATCCTTGAAACTCAACCAGCCCGAGGGAAGGTCGCCGCCACTCGACGCCATCCTCGCTTTCGATCAAGCAGGTCGTCTCAAGCTGATCTTGTTTCTGAGTGCCCCGTCCGCGGTGATACAATCGAACGATCGATCCGTCGCGAAAAACTGTGGCGTATGCGCTGCCAGCGTTTTCCCACGGGCGGTCGTGCGTCAATACCACGCCAGCCGGACACGGATGGTGCATCGTCAACCGCGCCCCACCAGACAGGTCGGCGACAAGGTGGTCGTCTACCATCAACTCAAGACGTTTTTCGATGTTCTCAATGCCGCAGTACTTCATTTTCCGCTTCCTTTCGGGTGTTTCTAGATTTTTTGCGCGATTTTTATTAGAAGACTAGGGGCAGAATCCTGTTACAGGCTTCCCCAAGAATTCAGCGATACGTGGGGATAATTGCTGGGATTAAGCCAGTCCAATTCCACGGGGTTCAAAGTATAGTCTCTCCTCCGCGAAACGCAAGTGGGAATGAGGCAGAAAATGTAATCGGTCAGGCACAGGGGGCTGTGCCTGACCGATTACAGTCGCTAGTCGCTAGTCGCTAGTCGCTAGTCGCTAGTCGCTAGTACTGACACGAGGCCAGCCACAGGGGAGAAGTAGCGAGTTGCGAGGGGGCAAGCCAACCATCGGGGGGAGGGGTGAAAGTATTTTGCGAGGGTGACGGCGAAGCCTGCTCCAAGCTGTCAGCCTAGTTGTCGCAATAAGCGCGGTGCGTTTTAAACAGAGAGAGTTGGAGACGCAGAAATTAAGCCACCGGGAGCAGATGCTTCCAGCCTGTTCAGGAATGGCAGACGAGCGAAGCAAATGGAGCGGGGGTTTTCCAACCCCCGTCGT
>CAZUAY010000294.1:0-4787 GCA_964618405.1 uncultured Lentisphaerales bacterium | reverse complement strand
ACCGCGGAGGGGTGTTTTGCTTTGCCAATCACTCTCCAGTGTCTGAATCGCAATTTTTTGTTTTACAACGCTTGCATTGAAGGGGTAATGAATGATACAATTAGTAGTTTATTAAAGACGTTTCAGTCGTTTAGGTGGCAAGAATTTTTTTGTTGTGGGCATTTGTACGGCTCGTAGTTGAGTGTACCGTAAAGCCATTGACACGAAAGACGTCAATTTAGGTTCGTGCCGCAGGTGGCGCGAGATGGAGAGAGTATGGCTAGGTTTCTAAGATTCGAACATGTCTCGTTTACGTATTCGGGGATGACCCGATTACTAATTGAGGACATCGACGCTCATTTTACCCAAGGATGGACGGGCATTGTTGGACCGAACGGGGCAGGGAAGACAACCTTTCTGCAACTCGCTACGGGTGGGCTGGAACCCTCGAAGGGAACTGTTCACCACCTCTCCACGGGATTGTACGCTGTGCAACGCACGGATAATCTGCCAGAGGGTTGGGAGGAATTTGTTGCGGCAACAGACGGCTCAGCGATTGACCTGAAGGTGCGTCTGGGTGTTCGAGACGACTGGTTCGCTCGCTGGGATACGCTCAGTCATGGCGAGCGTAAGCGTTCGCAAATCGCGGTTGTGCTTTGGCATGACCCCGAGGTGCTGGCTCTGGACGAACCCACCAATCACATCGACGTCAACGCTCGGCTCATGCTCATCGATGCGCTTAAACGCTACAAAGGTGTTGGGCTTCTGGTCAGCCATGATCGCGAACTTCTCGATGCCCTTTGCAGCAAATGCATGTTCATCAATCCCCCTAATGCGGTGTTGCGTCCTGGAGGGGTGACGGCGGGCATGGAACAAGATCGTCGGGAACAGGCTGCGGCTCGCGTTCAAGACACGACGGCCAAAGAGGCTTCTAAGCGGTTGATGAAGGCGGCGCAAGCGAAACTTGAGCAGGCCGAGCATACGGCTGCCGTGAGCAAATCAGCCAAGCATATCAAACCGTCCAAGAAGGATCATGATGGCAAGGCCAAGCGGCAGATGGCGAAGGCGACAGGTAAGGACTCATGGGCCGTTGCACAAAGTGCGTCGCTCGCTAAGAAAGCGAGAGATGTTCAAGCTTCTCGAGCTGGAATTTCAATTCGCAAGGATTATGATATGGGCTTTTGGCTTGAGGGTAGCACCTGCTCAATGCGCAACACCGTTTTGTCCGTCGAGGCAGGAGAAATGCCGCTTGGTGATGGTCGTACTCTGGTTTTCCCTGAACTCTATGTTTCTCCCACCGATCGCATTGCGTTGACGGGAGCTAACGGTCTTGGGAAAAGCACCCTTTTGCAGAAGCTTCTTTCGTCGGTCAATGTGACTCCAGAGCGCTTAATTAGCATCCCACAGGAGATTACGGCGATCGAAGCGAAAGAGATTCTCGAAGAGGTTCGCGGGCTTGCAAAGGACAAACTTGGGCTCGTGATGACCAGTGTGAGCCGCCTCGGTTCGCGTCCGGGACGTCTGCTCGAAAGCGAGCAGCCGAGTCCCGGTGAGATTCGCAAGCTCCTTTTAGCCCTTGGCGTGACGCGTGGCCCGCATCTGATCGTGATGGACGAGCCGACGAACCACATGGACCTTCCGAGCATTGAATGCTTGGAGGACGCACTTGCGGAATGTCCATGCGCACTTCTCCTTGTGAGCCATGACAGGAAGTTTCTTGATAAGTTGACGGACTATTCATGGAATCTCGAGCTACAAGAAGATGGCAAGACCGTGAAGCTTGTCATTGGGCGCAGAGAGGCTGTGCCGGTTTGGGATCCCGAAGCTGGGTTGGTGTAGAAATTAAATTGGAGATGATCATGAGCAAATTAATTGAAGGTATTCATCACATCGCACTCAAAGCTGAGGGTGAGGCCGAATTTTTGAAGGCGGTCAGTTTTTATCAAGACGTTCTCGGAATGCCGATGATCCGCTCTTGGGAGAGTGTAGCGATGCGAGGTGCCATGTTGAACACGGGGAATAGCATCATTGAGATTTTCTCCAATGGCACGGACCGTCCTGAACAGGGAAGCATTCGGCATTTTGCGTTGAAAACTCGCGATGTTGCCGCTTGCGTCAAGGCGGTTCGCGATGCAGGATACGCCATTACCATGGAGACGATCGATAAGGAGATCCCAACGGCCCCACCGTTCCCGATCCGCATTGCCTTTTGCATTGGCCCGCTGGGGGAAGAGATTGAATTCTTCTGCGAGCGATAATCGAACGCTCTGGATTTCAGGTGACGAAAAAACGTAGATTCAGAGAATGATTCCGAGGCTATCGTCGCGGCGGTACGACTTTAAAACTCACTTGGGCTGGATTGAGAAACGAGGACGATGACTGTGTTGCAGAGGACAAGCAGCTAAGCAGGTCGGATCCTGAAGTTGCTTTCCAAGCTTGCTAAGCACGTTTTACTTGTCTAGTCTGATCAAAATCAAGGGTTGATCCCAGTTGAACAGCACTCCGCTTGTCTGTGACCTAATCAGATCAAGGTGGCTTGATGAAAGGTTTCCGAGAACAACGTTGCCCCCGTCGATCGTACCCGGAATAAGCTTGTCCTGAACAAGGGTTTTAAATTTCTCTACATCTGGCCCCCAAAGGATTGCTGCTCTTTCTTCCTTTTTTATTCGACCCCAGAGGTACCGATTCTGGTTTGCTTCATCGAGGTCTCTGATGCTGATGAATGTCCAATCTTTATTATCACGAAGCGATACCTCCGCCGTCCTGTACTTCAGATCGCCATCCTTATCTTGAATCCATCCAACCTTGAGAACACCATTTGATCCATCCACCACCTTGACGGTTATTGCACCATTCAGGTTCACCCATGTTCCCTCCCATTCACTCTGTTTACTCAGAATGTTTGTCGGTTTATCCCCGATTGGTTGAGGACTGAAAACCGCGCTGCAACCGCAAAAAAGAAGCGAGAGACATGCAACAAAAATTGTTTTCATTTTGTATTCCTTTCTTATGGGGTCATCGCAAGAAAAGACGGTAGCTGGGATTGTCCGTCTCTTCCACGCAAGGGTAGGCAAGGGTGTCAGCGAACGTTTGGAAGGCCGCGCGATCCCCGTCTGGAATCTGAATGCCGACCAACACCTGGCCGTAGTCGGCGCCTTGATTGCAGTAGTGGAACAGGCTGATATTCCAGTTGGGAGACATGTTCGATAAGAACAGCATTAATGCTCCAGGGCGTTCGGGGAACTGGAATCGGAAAAGGCGCTCGTCGTGGGCGAGGAGGCTACGACCGCCGACCATGTGGCGGACGTGTGTCTTTGACAGTTCGTCCTCACCCAAGTCGATCGCGACGAAGCCAGCTTCGGCAAAGGCCTGAGCGACTTCGGCGACACCCGCGCGGTTTGCAATGGCGACACCAACAAATACGCTCGCTTCGTGCTCGTCGGAGATGCGGTAGTTAAACTCGGTGATGCTCCGCTGGCCGAGTGACTCACAGAGCCTCCGGAAGCTGCCACGACTCTCAGGAATTGTCACGGCAAATAGCGCTTCGCGATCCTCACCGACACCTGCACGTTCCGCGACAAAACGTAGCCGATCAAAATTCATGTTTGCGCCGCACGTGATCGCCACCAGCGTCTCATCACGAAGCCCCTGTTGCGCGACGTATTGCTTCATGCCTGCAACGGCTAATGCTCCAGCCGGTTCCACAACACTGCGTGTATCCTCGAAGATGTCTTTAATCGCGGCACATACCGCATCGGTGTTGACCACGATGAAGTCGTCGACCAGCGCACGCGTCAGACGGAATGTCTCGACACCAACGCGCTTCACGGCGGTGCCATCGGAAAACAGACCGACATCTGCCAGCTCGACAAGTTCGCCCGCGCGGATGGACTGGGCCATCGCATCGGAGTCGACCATCTGGACGCCGATGACCTTGATGTCTGGGCGAACCGCTTTCACGAACGCCGCCACGCCGGAGATCAACCCGCCGCCGCCGACCGCGACGAAGATCGCGTGGATGGGCTGCTGATGCTGCCGCAAGATCTCCATCGCAACCGTTCCCTGCCCAGCGATCACGTCTGGATCGTCGAATGGGTGAACGAAGGTGTAACCGTGTTGCTGCTCAAGTGCGAGGGCGTGAAGATAGGCATCAGAGTAGTTTTCGCCGATCAGGACGATTTCGGCGCCCAGTGCGCGGACAGCATCGATCTTCAGCGTCGGTGTCGTCACGGGCATAACGATGACTGCGCGGCATCCAAGCCGCTTTGCGCTCAGCGCAACGCCTTGAGCGTGATTACCGGCTGATGCGCAAATTACGCCGCGAGCGAGTTGCTCTGCGGGTAGCCGCGACATCTTGTTGTAGGCTCCACGCAGCTTAAAGCTGAACACCGGCTGCGTGTCTTCCCGCTTCAACAGCGCGCGGTTCGCAAGCCGAACCGATAGGCGTGGGGCCAATTCAAGCGCCGACTCGACTGCCACGTCGTAGACGCGAGCCGTCAGGATGCGTTGGAGGTAAAATAAAAGCGTTGTGTCCATTAGTGCCACGTTCCTTCAACGAGAATTGCCGTTTTCGTGTGTAGACGATTGTCCACAAAAAACCAGTCGGCATTCTCGTTCGGTATGGTGTGAATTGCGAGTTGAATCCGATGGAGAGGGAGTTTAGTACGACTTTTGGCACCTGTCAAGGTAATCGGTCAGCCATCGCGTAATCGGTCAGTCGACGGAGGGCGCATTCATGACTCATTGATCGGTGATCAACGGCTACAGGTTTTTCTCCCCTGTGGCTGGCCTCGGCGAGGCCGGAATCG
>CAZUAY010000293.1:0-4789 GCA_964618405.1 uncultured Lentisphaerales bacterium | reverse complement strand
TCTTCGGCTTGCAAACCCATCGCCTATGCGAGTCAACGGAACGGGGATGCGCCCCCGATTACCTGACGCCTAAAATGTGAGCTTGTGAATCCGACCGTATGATGCTACACTTTTAACCAATCATTTTTTAACGGGATACCGGTCGGCAGTGCCGTGGGTAGCCATGAATGGGCATCAAATGAACAAAGTCTACCATCGAATCGATAACAGTTCCGGCAGCGTCATTAATCTGAGAGCGCAGGGCGTCAAATATCACGAACTCGCGGAGGTCTCCTCTCGGGGCAAGACCTCACTCGCGCAGGTGATTAAGATCGACGGCGAGAGCGTCTCCCTCCAAGTCTTCGCGGGAGCACGAGGTATCGCGACCGATGCGCGTGTGCGGTTCCTGGGTCACCCCATGCAGGTTTCGTTTTCCGACAACCTGTTGGGACGTATCTTCGACGGCGGTGGGAATCCAAGAGACAATGCGCCAGCGCTTACCGAAAACATGATCTCCATCGGCGGACCTTCCGTCAATCCGGCCAAGCGCATTATTCCGCGCAACATGGTCCGAACCGGCATTCCGATGATCGACGTCTTCAATACACTCGTTGAATCCCAAAAGTTGCCGGTATTTGCCAAGGCTGGCGAACCTTATAATGAGTTGCTCGCGCGTATTGCGCTCCAAGCTGAAGTCGATGTCATCGTTCTTGGTGGTATGGGCCTTAAGTACGACGACTATCTTTATTTCAAAAACACGCTCGACCAGAGCGGCGCCCTTTCACGCACGGTGATGTTTGTCCATACGGCCGCCGACCCAGTCGTCGAATGTTTGCTCGTTCCCGATCTCGCGTTGGCCGTTGCGGAGAAATTCGCGATCGGTGGCAAGAAGGTGCTCGTGCTGTTGACCGATATGACCTCGTTTGCCGATGCGCTCAAGGAAATTGCGATTACCATGGAGCAGATTCCTTCCAACCGTGGCTATCCTGGCGATCTTTATTCGCAACTTGCTGCGCGCTATGAGAAAGCGGTCGACTTTGAAGGCGCCGGTTCTATCACGATCCTAGCGGTGACCACGATGCCGGGCGACGACGTCACCCATCCTGTGCCGGACAACACGGGCTACATCACGGAGGGGCAATTCTATCTCCGCGACGGACACATCGAGCCCTTCGGATCGCTTTCACGTCTTAAACAAAACGTCAACAAAACCACCCGCGAAGACCACCGTCCCATCATGGACACGATGATTCAACTCTTCGCCCAGTATCGATCTACACTCGAAAAGCAGTCCATGGGCTTCCGCATGAGCGAGTGGGATGGCAAGTTGTTGAAGTACGGCGATCGTTTCTCGAAGGAGATGATGGACATCAAGGTCAATCTCCCGCTCGAAAAGGCGCTCGACCTCGGCTGGGAAATTCTCGCCGATTGTTTCGAATCCGTAGAGACTGGAATTCGTACGGAATTCATCAACAAGTTCTGGCCTAAGAAGGCCAAGTAATTTTCATCCGATCGTTTCGAGGTAGCAGCAATGGCCAAAGTTAAGCTTACAAAGACTGAGTTGAAAGCGCAGAAAGACGCGTTATCGCGTTTTCAGCGCTTTCTGCCGATGCTTCAGCTTAAAAAACAGCAACTTCAGATCGAAGTGGCCGGTATGCGCGCAAAAGCCGAAGAGGTTGAGCAGAAGAAAGCTGAGCTGTTGAGTGGCTTTTCATCTTGGATTGGGTTGCTTGCTGATGAAACCGTCGAGATTCCCATTGTGCTCGATCGCATTAAGACGTTGACCGGCAACATCGCCGGTGTAACCATTCCCGTTTTCGAGGGAATTGAAACGCATCGACCGGAAACCGATCTCTTTTCGACACCCGCTTGGGTCGATGATGCAGCCGAAGCTGCCGGAAAGCTGATGGAACTGAATGCTCGTGGCGAAATTTTGAAGCAACAAATTGTGATGATAGAACAAGAACTGCGAACGACCTCCCAGCGCGTTAATCTTTTCGAAAAGGTTAAGATCCCCGAGTGCAAAGAAAACATCCGCATCATCGGCATTATGCTCGGTGATGAGCAGACTTCTGCTGTAGCGCGGGGTAAGATCGCCAAGAGTCGCGATAAGAGTGACGGGTCGGAAGAATCCGGCGAGGAGGCCGTAGCATGATCGTACCGATGCGCCATCTCACGCTCCTTTGCCTCGAGACAGAGAAGAAGCAGGCCCTTGCCAAACTCGCCGAACTCGGTGTGATGCACGTCGTCACAAGCATCGCGGACACGGAAAGCATTCTTTCCGCCAAGGCAGGTGTTGAAGAAGTGCAGCGTGCCATCACCGTTGTTAACGTGGCGGCATCGACCCCTTGGACCCATCTGTCCCTGAAGGCCTCGAGCTCCTCTCGTTATGGCGACCATCCCGTTGTGCGCGAAATCAACAAGCTTGCCGATCGCTACCTCGTCACGAAAGACGAACTCAGAGACCTTACCCAAGAGATTTCTCGTTACGAACCGTGGGGCGATTTTGATCCGATTGACGCAGCGAAGCTCGCATCGTCTGGAGTTCCCGTGACCTTGTTTAAGGCACAGTTATCGAGCGAAGTTCCTGCCATCGAAAATGGGTTTTTAGACGTATTGGGAAGCGATAAAAATGGCGTCTACGGCGTGGTTATCGGCGTGCCGCTTCCTGAAGGCCAAGGGCTGACCGCATTCCCGATGCCCAAGACCCAACTTTCGGTTCTCGAGGGAAAGCGCAATTCGCTTCTCGAGAAGCAGAAGAGCGTTGCAACCAAGTTAGCTGCGTACGAGAAAGATCTCGCCGGCATCCAGGCTGAGATGGAACGCCGGAGCGAAGTCGGCGAGTATGTGACTGTATTCGAGAACATGTCGACCTCTGGTGTGGTTTCCCATATAGAAGGCTTTATCGATGCCCGCAGGGGTGACGATGTTATCGCCGCCGCAAAGAGCAGTGGCTGGGGTGTTGCCTTGCGAGAGCCAGGAGCCGACGAGCACGTCCCAACGTTGCTTGAGCCGCCACGTCTTTTCCGTCCAGTTGTTTCGTTATTCAGCGCACTGGGCATCACGCCGGGGTATCGTGAGGCCGACGTGAGTGTTCCCTTCTTCATCTTCTTTTCGATTTTCTTCGCGATGCTTGTTGGCGATGCAGGCTATGGAGCGCTTATTTTGCTATTTACGGCAATCGGCCGTGCCAAGGCGAAAAAACGTGCAGGGGGAGTCCTGTCGGCAACGGCACGTTCGATGATCGCTTTGTTCACCGTTTTTGGGCTCAGCACCGTTGCTTACGGTGTGCTTTCCGGAACGTATTTTGGAATTCAAAAAGCACTTTTACCGAATTTTCTTCAGTTCAAGTCGATTGCTTTTCTAGACGATCAAGACACGATCATGCAGCTCTGCTTTACCTTGGGGGCGGTGCATTTGAGTTTAGCGCGCCTGTGGAATGCGGCCGTGCTTTTCCCATCGAAAAAGTTCTTAGCGGAAATCGGTTGGCTTGGCGTCGTCTGGAGTATGTATTTGGTCATTTGCGGAATTGTAATATCAGGTTTCAACTATCCGTCGTGGGGTATGCCCGTGATGATAGCCTCAATTCTCCTAATCGTGCTGTTTATGATCGATTTTTCTAAATTCAAAGAAGAAGGTGTGGATTTGGGAATGCTGCCGTTGAGCATTATCAATAATATGGGTGATATTATCTCCTACGTGCGCCTCTTTGCTGTGGGCTTGGCTTCTGTTAAAATTGCAGAAAATTTTAACATGATGGCTCTCGATCTCGATCTACCGATGCTCTTCAAGGTTCCCGCCATGGCGCTGATTCTTGTGTTAGGCCATGGGCTGAATCTTGCGATGGGAGCCCTCAGCATTATCGTTCACGCGGTCCGTTTGAATACGCTGGAATTCTCTGGCGCGAAAGGGGTCACGTGGAGCGGTCGTCCGTTTAAAGCTTTCAAGGCCACTGTCCGTGAACCCTTGCCGGCCGTTGACTCTAAATCATAAATTATTACAAAATCAATCAGTATCACCGCTGAAGCCGTCAGGCTAGGAAGAAAAGGAAAAAATCATGCAAAATGAAATCGCGTTTGGAATCGTTGGAGCTGTCATCACACTCGCTTTGAGCGCTATCGGATCGGCTTTAGGCACGGGACGCGCTGCTTCCGCAGCCGTAGGCGCTTGGAAGAAGTGTTACGCGCAAGGGAAGCAGGCCCCGTTCATTCTTCTCTCTTATGTCGGAGCACCCCTTACGCAGACGCTCTATGGGATGATCTTGATGTTCGTTATGATGGGTGTTGTGACGGACACGGTTAACGTGCCCGTCCCCGGTGCAGGTCTTGCTATTTTAGCTTTGGCTCCTTTTGTCGGCGCGGCTATTGGACTTTCTGCCTTTATGCAAGGTCTCGCTGGAGCCAGCTCTGCCGATGCACAGGCCGAAACAGGCGAAGGTCTGACCAACAACCTCTCCGTACTCGGCATCGTCGAAACCGTTGCGATTTTCGTGATGGTGTTCACCCTGATTGCCGTTGGTAATCTCAAGAGCGAAAAGAAGACCGTCGAAGGTTCCGCGCCCGTGGCTGTTGAAGCCTCGTCTGAACTCCCCGTTGCGCCGATCGCGATTGCAGATTAAGAAAGTAGATTCCGGCCTCAGGGGGAAGTTGCGAGTTGCGAGGTTGGAGAGAAGGGAGTAGGGCGTAAGGCGTAGGGCGTAGGTTCCGCTGGGGGGCAACCCCAGACCCCGTTTGGAAAACTTTTGTCGTTAACTTTGTCGCTAGCTTTGTCGAATCAAGAAGTAGCGAGTAGGCGAGCCCTGTAGCCGCGA
>CAZUAY010000292.1:0-4794 GCA_964618405.1 uncultured Lentisphaerales bacterium | reverse complement strand
GAAACCTCATTAGAAGAGGGAATTGAACTTGCGACAGAAAAGTAGAAAAAATCTCTATTTAGTGAGGTCTGGAGCTTTGGCGAATATTCCTGTAGCCGCGATCGGTGATCGCGGACGATTCCGGCCTCACCGAGGCCAGCCACAGGGGAGAAGTAGCGAGTGGCGAGTTGCGAGTTGTGAGTTGCGAACCTGTAGCCGCGATCGGTTATCCGTCCGACAAAGTTCCCGACAAAGTTAGCGACAAAGTTTTAGGGCGCTCTGCGCCCTAGATCAACCGTCCCCGATCGGTGGCGGCGGCATCGTCCCAGAACCGGGGCGGTGTTTCGGCGTCGCTGATGTACTGGATGGGCTTTGAGGTGATCTGTTTGCCTTTGGCTTTGACGCCTTTGACGGCGACTTCTTCTTCGGGGCTGAACACCTTTTGCACGATGCGCTGGCCCTTGGCAGGCTTGTATTTGATCCAGATGGTCTTCGGAACGCCTTCCGTGAAGATTCGAATCGTGCCGGGGTCAGGCATGAGGTTGTAATCGCGGTTCATGATGACGCCACCGAAGGAGAAGCGCTTCAAGCAGGTGAAGGGGTATTCTGTTTCCGTGTAGATAATCGTGTAAAGCTTGTCGCGATCATGGATGGCCCCATAGAGCATGTCCTTGTCGACATACAGTTTATCCTCGGGCGCGGGTACCAGCTTGTAGCGTCCATCGGGCCAAACGAGAATAAGTTTATCGAGCGGCGAGCATTTGAAGAGTTCTTCGCCATTCTTGACACTGCCACCGAGAAAGCCCGTTTCGCGGTCATAGTTCATGGACAGTGTGGTGGCGGTGATCTCGCGGACTTCGATGGCGTTGAAGGTGGTGACTTCAGTGAGGCGTGGAAAGCGTTCGACCGTTTTCTTGACAAGCTTCGTCTTCGATTTTTTCTTGGTCTTTGTTGTTTTTGCAGGGGTGGCGTCGTCGAGAACTTCTTCCACCTCGATATCGATGTACTTGTATTTCTTAATCAGGTCTTTGAGGTATTTGATGGCGTAGGGCTTGAGCGCGGCGAGATTCTTTTGAACTTCCGCCATTTCGGCCATGATGGCTTCGAGTTCGTCGCGGTTCTTGCTCATGTCGTAGAGCGAAATGCGGCGGATGCGGACTTGGAGCAACATCTCGATGTCGTCATCGGTGATCTCGCGATAGAGTTTTTCCTTAAACGGCAGGAAGCCCTTGCGGATTTCGGATTTGATCTGATCGTAATCCGTACATTTTTCGATGCGCTTGTAGATGCGCTCTTCAATGAAGATCTGTACGAGGGTTTTCTCTTGGCGTGAATCTTCCAGTTCGCCAAGGCGGATCAGGAGTTCTTTTTCGAGCAGCGTCAGAAGTTGGGCGACGTTGGCGCGTAGCACCTCGGAGACCGAGCGTTCGCAGGGACGGTAGTTTTCGATCACCACCATGTGCGTGGTGACCTTGTTCTCGCATTTGGTAAAGGCGTAGATCGCGTTGATTGCCTTCTCGACAGAGGAGCCAGCGACAAGGGTGATGATGATCTCGACCTTGTCCGCCGTCGCATCTTGGATTGATTTGACCGGGATTTTCTTGCGGCGTGCCGCGTCTTCGATTGAAGCGATGAGCGTCTCCGTCGTTTGGCCGAAGGGAATTTCTGTAATCACCAGCGTGTGGGGCCCTTGCGGCACGATGCGGGCGCGGATGGTGATGCGGCCGACGCCATCGTCGTATTCGGAGACGTCGAGTAGACCGCCTGTCAAAAAGTCGGGAAGAATTGCGAATGGCTTGTTCTGGATGATGGCGATTTCCGCCTCCAAAAGCTCCATAAAATTGTAGGGGAGGATGAGCGTAGAGAGACCGACCGCAATGCCTTCAGCACCGAGCATGAGGAGCAACGGAAGCTTCGAGGGCAGGAGGAGGGGTTCGAGGTTACGTCCGTCGTAGCTGGGGATAAAGTTCGTCGTCTTCTTGTTGAAGATTTCATCACGAGCGAGAGGGGTGAGGCGGCACTCGATGTAACGCGGTGCGGCTGCGCCGTCACCGGTGAAGATATTTCCGAAATTCCCCTGACCTTCGATCAGGTAACGTTTGGTGGTCAGGTTGACGAGCGCTTCGCCGATCGAGGCATCACCATGCGGATGGTACTGCATCGTGTGGCCGATGATGTTGGCCACCTTGATGAAGCGTCCGTCATTCTTTTCGAACAGCGAATGCAGGATGCGCCGCTGCACTGGCTTGAGGCCATCCTCAACAGTCGGAATCGCGCGGTTGCAGATGGTGTAGGAAGCGAACTCGAGGAAGTTAGCGTCCATGATGCGAGCCAGAGGACCGCTTGAGGCGGGCGCGAAGACGACCGGCGCTGCTAGGAGCTCTTCGTCGGGGTTGACATCGGAATCGGGGATATCGAAATCGTCATCGCCGCTGTGAGGCGTCTTGTCCGGAGGGGGTTTGCCTGTGGAGCCGCCGTCGGAGGCGGAGGCTGGCGCTTTAACAGGTGCTTTCGTTTCGGACGCGCTGGGCTGAGTGGGTGGCGACTGAACGGGCTCAACGGTCGAAATGGTCTCTCCGTTATCGTCCATGATAAACAGCTCTTGCGTCATCCGGCGCGGGGGCGGCGTGACCTCTTTTTTCTTCCGGCTCATGATATCGCCTCCAGGTCGATGACGAGGTTGTCCATAATGTACTGGCGGCGTTCTCTTGTGTTCGTTCCCATGTAAAAATTGATCGTGTCGAGGAGATGCGTGTCGCGGGAAATGTCCACGGGGGTGAGTCGCATGTCCTCTCCGATGAAGTTCTTAAATTCGTCCGTATTGACTTCACCGAGACCTTTGAAGCGCGTGATTTCTGCCTCTTTGCCGCATTTGGCTATTGCGTTGACGCGCTCCTCATCGGTGTAGCAATAGTAGGTGTCGGCCTTCTTCTTGGAATTGCGTACACGGAAGAGTGGCGTTTCCAAAATGTAGAGATGTCCGTCTTTGACCAGGCGTTCGAAGAAGCGCATGAAGTAGGTAATCATGAGGTTGCGGATATGCAGGCCATCGACGTCGGCATCGGTAGCGAGGATCACCTTTTGGTAGCGGAGGCTGTCGATGGTATCCGCGATATTGAGCGCGCACATGAGGTTATAAAGCTCTTCATTTTTGTAAATGGCGTCGCGCTTGAGATCGCAGGTGTTGAGCGGTTTTCCGCGCAGGGAGAACACGGCCTGAGTATTCGGTGAGCGCGCCTGAGTGAGCGTACCGGCGGCGGAGAGGCCTTCGCAGATGAAGATCATTGTGTTGAGGCCCTTGCCCTTGGCGACATCGAGGTGCTCCTTGCAATCCTTGAGCTGCTTGATGCGGATGGAGATCGCCTTCGAACGTTCGCGGGCGGTCTTCTTGATGTTGTTCAGTTCGCGGCGGAGCGTTCGCGTGTCCTCAATTTTCTCCACCAATTTCGTGGCACTCGCCGGGTTGCGGTTGAGCAGTTCGATGACCGCTTGCCTGATGCTCGCGACGAGTTCGGAGCGGATTTCGGTGTTGCCGAGCTTATTCTTCGTTTGGGATTCAAATATAGGTTCTTTGAGTTTGATGGCCACGGCACCCACAAGGCCTTCGCGGACATCGTCACCATCGAACTTCGATTTCGGGGAGAACTCATTGACCGCTTTCAGAATGCCTTCGCGGAAGGCGGAGAGGTGGGAACCACCGTCGCTCGTGTGCTGGCCGTTAACAAAGGAAAAGTATTCTTCGGTGAAGCGGTTCGTGTGGGTGAACGTGAACTCGAGCGTCTTGTCTTTGTAATAGAGCGGCTGATAAATCTTCTCGAATTGAACCTCGTCGTTGAGTAAGTCGAGTAGGCCGTTCTCTGAACGAAACGTGACCCCATTGTAGACAATTGCGAGGCCGGAATTGAGGTAAGAATACAAGCGCATACGGCGCTCGATATGTTCCTGGCGGAATTCAAAATTCTTGAAGATCTGTGCATCGGGCTCGAAGAGGATTTTCGTGCCGTTGCGCTCCGTGGTTTCGCCCTCGGTTTCCTCGATCAGCACGCCCCGCTCGAAGCGTACTTCGGCATAGCGACCTTCGCGAATGGAACGCGCTTTGAAGCGCGAGGAGAGGGCGTTGACCGCCTTCGTGCCGACACCGTTCATGCCCACCGAAAACTGGAAAACATCGTCGTTAAACTTACCGCCCGTGTTGATTTCCGAAACGCATTCGCGGAGTTTTCCTAGCGGAACGCCGCGACCATAATCGCGGCACGAGACAATGTGGCCGTCGAGGGTTACCTCGACTCGCTTGCCGTAGCCGGAGATGAACTCGTCGACTGCGTTGTCGAAGACTTCTTTGAGGAGAACGTAAATGCCGTCGTTGTAGTCGGCTCCATCGCCGATTCGCCCGATATACATACCGGTACGTTTCCGGATATGTTCGAGAGGGGAAAGCTGTTGAATCGTGCTCTCATTGTATTCGCGTTTTGATTTCGACTTCGGATCTGTGTCTGTCATGTTTGGTATTGGGGCAAAAAGGGTAACAACTCCGCCGGGCGTGTCAGGATGGTCCCCTTTAAAAGCAGTTTGGGACGGCGGCCCTAATAGGCGGAGTCAATATTTCGGAAGTGTAGCATAAACCCAAAAAACTGGAAAGAGGGGCTTTTGAGAGAAGTTGCGAGAGAAGTGGCGAGTTGAGAGTAGCGAGTTGCGAGTTGGGAGTTGCGAGTTGCGAGTTGGGAGGCTGGAGAGAGTGAGTAGTGAGTAGTGCGTAGTGTGTAGTTTCCGCTGGGGGCACCCCAGACCCCGTTTCTTGGCTGTTGCGAAGCGAGG
>CAZUAY010000291.1:0-4808 GCA_964618405.1 uncultured Lentisphaerales bacterium | reverse complement strand
ACTAGAGACTAGCGACTAGCGACTGTAATCGGGCAGTCAGCGGGGGGCACCCCCCCGTCACTGACCGATTACCATTTCGCATTTATTTAGAGTTGATGAAGATGCTGCTCTAGGGTATAATCGCTGTGTTATTAGCATTCAAAGAGTGTGCGTTGATAGCATTCAAGGAGTGTGCAAATGAGAAAAATAAAAAATGGCGAAACATGGCGTGTCAATGGAGCGAGGATACTGGATCCGGCGCGAGGAATCGATGCGGTTGGTGATCTCTGTTCCGAGAACGGTGTCATTGTAGAATCGCTTGCTTATCATGCACGGCCGCTTGAATTTTGTGGTGAGTCTATGATCGTCATGCCGAGTCTTATTGATTTGCATGTGCATTTTCGTGAACCCGGCGGTGAGGCGGCGGAAACCTTGGCAACGGGAAGCTCAGCAGCTTACAAAGGCGGTGTCGCAACGCTTGTAACCATGCCGAACACCACGCCACCGGTTGACACGCCGGAGGCCGTTCGTTTTCAGGCTGGTGCGCGGCTTTTCCCACTCAAAGGGATCCGGGTTTTGCCTTCGGCTTGTTGTACGGTTGGGCGTGCTGGCAAAGAGGTGGCCGATTTGGAGGCGATGGCATTGGCAGGAGCGGTAGCCTTTACCGATGATGGAGCGATGGTTGCGGATGACGCCGTTATGGAAGCGGTCATGCGTCGCGCCGCTAAGCTCGGCATTGTGGTGATGGATCACGCCGTTATCCCTTCGATTGCTGGCGATGGGGTTATTCGAAAGTGTCGAACGGCTGAGATGCATGGCCTTTCAATTTTTCCTGACAAGGCGGAGATCGAAGCGGTTGCGCGTGACATCGAGTTATGCCGCCGGACCGGTTGCGCTATTCACATCCAACATCTTTCCTGTGCAGGTTCGATTGCGCTAATCCGAAAGGCGCAGGCGGCTGGACTTCCCGTAACAACGGAGGTCACCCCGCATCATCTGATGCTTGCTGCTGAGGATATCCCGGGAGACGATGCGAACTGGAAGATGAATCCGCCCCTTGGCACCCGGAAAGATGTCAAGGCGCTTCGTCAGGCTGTGAAAGACGGTGTGATCAGTTGTTTTGCAACCGATCATGCGCCCCATACTGCAGAGCTGAAAGCGAAGGGGTTCGCTCGAGCTCCTTTTGGTGTAATCGGGCTGGAGACGGCACTGGCAGCGACGTGGACGGCCATGGTGGCGGAGGAGGGAATGAAACCGCTCGATTGGGCGAGCCGATGGCTGTGCGGTCCGGCAAAAATCCTCGGCATCGAAACGCCCTCTTTGGCACCAGGCTCTACATCGCCGGCCACGATGTTCTACGCTGAGGCGTGGAAGGTGAGCTGCGACGACATCATTTCTAAGTCAAGCAACAGTCCCTTTATCGGGCGCACGCTAGCCGCATCGGTCTTTGGCATGCTCGGGTTAGGGTCTACTGAAGTAAGCTATTGAATGCTGATCTTGACCATGCTGTTCGGCTGGTTGGCTGGCGTTAGGGGGTTTTCCTTTCTAAAGTGAAGGGAAAAACCTTCTGTCAGTGCTCGTCCTGGGTAGATCGACGGATATAACCCTCCGCCTGGACCTGTTGGGGAAAGCGAAACGACGTTCGGCCCGTAAACACCGCCCATAAGGTCGTAGGATCGTGCGCTGCCTCCCGGGAAATGCTTGAGTGCTTTCGTGTAAGGAAACGAGGTTGCTGCGCCCTTGGGCTTATCATTGAGCTTCACGTTGAGGGTCCATCCAGCCATCATTTCCAGCAGTTCGTTTCGACTGACGCCTGTAGCGGAGACTCGCGGGTTGAAGTAGCGGTGCTCAGTGCCTGTTTTACTCTCTTCGACCGCGAATACCGGAGGCGAGTAAACCGAGAGATAGTGTCCGCTTTTGATTGAAATCCCTGGCGGGTCAACCAGCTTATAGCCTGCAAGAATCTCCCCGTTAACCACCGCAATGTAGAGGTCGGATTCGACGTCGTGCTTATGCTTCCAACGTATGGTGAAGACATCTTTTTCGAATTTGGGTTTTTCAAGCAGGCTCAGGGCGGGGCGCGGGGTGTATGCTTTTTTTACATTTGCTTTATCGATATAAAAAACAACGAGTTGCAACCGCAGCGGCTCGGACCGGTACTGCTTATTTTCCTTGATAAAGACATAGGCCACGGAAGAAGGCTCGTAGAAATAGATGTCGAATGCATCCGACGTATAAGTGCCGACAAGAGTCTGACCGGGGTTAGCATAATTTTCAGGCAGGATTGTTGACGCTCGGAGGGCTGGGGTCAATGCGGCAAATCGTGCCTTGATGGCAGCATTTTTGAGCTTGGTGGCAGCAACATTGAGTTTGGTGGCGAGTTTTCTGCTTTCCTCGGTAAGGGCAGTAAGCGGTGGGCTGACCACCCCTTCTTGCGTCTTGAGAACGACACAATTGTCCTTGATCTCGACGAACTCTGCTTTGATCTCGTGTCCAGATATGGCCTTCCAGATTTGTTCCTGTGCCATTGCTACCGAGCTGAGTGTTAGTAAGATTACGAAGAGGTAGGATAAGAATTTCATCATCATGTCCTTGGCTTTTTGAGTTGTCAGCTATTTCCTAGCAGTTGTTAGTGCATGTTGGCCTTGATGGCAAACTCCGCTGAGTGACTCTCGATTTCGATTATTGAATTGTGATTTTTAACATGCTGCTTGCTTGGTCGGCTGGCCCTTGATGGTTTTCTTTGCGGAGGCGCACGTAGAAACCGTCCATCGGTGCACGCCCCGGATAGAACCACGGATACACGATCGCACCTGAGCCTGTCGAGGAGAACGAAACGGAGCGTGGTCCGTAGACGCCGCCCGAAAGATCAATGGATGTTGCGGTGCCCCTCGGAAGAGCCAGAACGGATTTTCCATAGGGAAACGACGTTTGCATACCCTTAGGTTTATCACGGAATTTAAAATCAAGCATCCATCCATCCATCGTTTTTAGCAGTTCATTTCGGCTGACGCCTGCCGTGGTGACGCGCGGGTTGAAGTAGATTTGTTCGGTGCTTTCTTTACTGTCTTCGACAGCGTATGCCGTAGGCGAGTAGACGTCGAGATAGGGCGAGCTTTCTAAGGATAATTTCGGAGGATCAACCACTTTGTAGCCGGCAAGGATGATCCCGTCGCGCACTTCAATACGGACATCGGATTCGACGTCGTCTTTATGGAGCGCACGCATTTCAAATACATTCTTTTCGAATTTAGGTTTTTCAAGCAGGCTCACGACGGCTCGCCAGAGGTGTGGCTGTTTTACATTTGCGCTGTCGTAGTAGCGGATAGCGAGTCGGAGCTGAAGCGGTTCGGACAAGTACTTTCCATCTTCTTTGATAAAGATGTAGGCAACGCAGGAAGGCGTGTAGAGATGGACGTCGAATACTTCCGACGTGTAGGCACCGACGAGAGTCTCGCCTGGGCGAGCATAGTTTTCAGGCAAGATTGTGGAAGCTCTGATGGCTGGGGTTAGTTTAGCAAGACGAGCCTTGGTGGCGGCAGCGTTGAGTTTGTGGGCAAGTTGTTTACTTTCTTCGGTGAGGGCTGCAAGCGGGGGGTTAACCACCCCTTCTTGTGTTTTGAGAACGACACAATTGTCCTTGATCTCGACAAACTCTGCTTTGATCTCGTGTCCAGATACGGCCTTCCAGATTTGTTCCTGTGCACGTGCTGCGAAGCTAAGTGTTAGTAATATCACAAATACTTGAGATAGGAGTTTCATCATCATTTCCTTCTTTTTGTTGGGTTAGTCACTTGTTAAGCGTTATTACTGAGCCTTGGCCTTAACGGAAAGTTCAGCAATCTTTTCAATTGGCAGCGTGTAGACTCTTCCACAGAGGTGGCAGCGGAAAGACTGTGCGTTTTCGCTGCGAAGCAAGCCATCCAGCTCGCATTTAGAGCGTGAAGCGAAGGAAGCTTCGGCAACACGCTGGGAACAGGTACAGCCGAATCGGAGTGCCCGTGTCGGCCCCGTGGTCAGCTCCGGCAGATTAAAAATTTCGCGTAGGGTTGTGACAGAGGCATCGAACTCAAGCTGTTCTGAAACCGTTCCGTCTTTGAATAGGCCCGTGACGCGCTTGAATTCAGACTTCCGACCATCGGGCATTTGCTGAACGGCCAGTGCCCTCACGCGCTCCACTTGATTGTCGAACGAGGTGGCGCAGGTACAGACTTGGGTCGGAATCTGCAAGGTGGCGTTGTAAAATTCCATCAAAATGTTTTGTTCAGCGGCAGGCATGACGCTGAACGCCATCTGCGATCGGATTCTTCCAGACTCGTGTGTGCGTGTGACCTTGACGCGAGCAACTGAGCCATAAGGCTCGTTGGAGTCGGTGCTGCTTTCAGCCGGCGGTGGAATAATTTTCGAATAGATGTAGCCACGTAGGTCACCGCGGCCAGTCATTTCCACGAGATAGCCGCCGCATCGTCCGTCCGTTTCGGTATGGAGCGAGATGGTTTCTTCCTGCTCGCCAAGATCGATGCCGATCAGTGCGATGCCAGCGAGGGCACGGCTGAGGATTAAAGCGGCGGGAAGCTCGAGCTGGTGTTGTTGCTGTAGCGTTACGGCTGTTTCTGAAACGTCCGAATACAAAAATCGTAGGCGCGAATTCGGGCAGAAGCCCTCAACACATGCATCATTAGTTCGTGCGGTTACCATAGTCAGTAGTCAGTTTTGCCTTTAAAATTGTCGGATTATCGAGGCTCATTTTAGCATACGAATGTTGCTGAAGTCCATGCCCAAATCATCGCTTGCACGTCAGCACTTTTTTTTGTATGATTTTACGCTTA
>CAZUAY010000290.1:0-4827 GCA_964618405.1 uncultured Lentisphaerales bacterium | reverse complement strand
ACCTATCTTACACTCAAACGTGAAAAGAAAGAACAAATAAACGAAAATAAAGCTTGACTCAGTATTCTGACCAGCACGTACAGGTTCTCTTACATTTCATTTTTTGGAGCTTGAAAAACTCCATCAAATAGTTTAAGTTTAGGCATGACAAGCCTTTCTGTTTTTGTTAATGCTAACAGCTTATACCATAGCAGTTTAAATAAGGGGTATCATTTTTTTCTAGTCTAATCGTGAACTCTTCGAGCTATTATGCGTGAGACCTCTCTTTTACTCGTTAAGCGTACCGGGAATTCGGTTCTCCTACGCAGTCGCTTCTTAGCGGATCAAGATCTGCTCCTTACACTCGGATTTGGTTCCAATCGCCAGATCGGCTTTTGTGGCCTGACTGATTCAACCGCCCCTCAAAAAGGTATACGATTCCATTCTTGTGGCGAGATAGTACGCCTTGGAATCTCAACGGTACCTACATTGGGGGGCAACCACGGCTGCTCGGATCTGCGCGAGGTGGTCTGCACGGAGCATGGTCTGGGTGAAACGGATCTTGGAAGCGAATGGCACGATGCGGCCGGTGCCCTGAGACTTCGAGACGGATCGTACAGCAACAAAAGTGTCTACTTTAAACCAGGACTTGACAGATCAAAAGTTACAAAATTTTTAAAAAACGCATTGAGGAGTCAGCGATGAAACGTACGTACTGGGGATCAATTTTACAAGTCATAATTTTTTGCAGTGGGCTGGTGGGCGCGTGCGCGGACGTTGTGCCGCTGACGCTGGCACATGACGGCGCGACAGACTACGCGATTGTCACTCCAGCGGACGCCACGGCGGTCGACCGCTATGCCGCCCGCGAGTTGGCGTTTTACCTGCGGCAGATCACCGGAGCGGATTTCCCGATCTTGTCTGAGCCACAGACAGAACGCGAGTCGCCGACGATCTTTGTGGGGCTCGGCACGGAAGCAAGAGCACGCCTAGGTGGCACCGATCCGAAGGCCTATCTCGCCCCACAGGAGTTTGTTGCCCGCAGCGTGGGAGCCAATCTTTTCCTCTATGGCAACGGTGTTCATGGTAGTCTGCACGCAACGATGGATTTTCTGGAAACCTCGTGCGGGTGGCGTTGGTACACGATCTTCGAGCCGCCCGTGCTTCCTTTCCGGCCTGTGCTAGAACTTGCGCCGTTTGAGCGTAAGGGCGGATTTTCTTACACTTACCGCAAGGTCGATATGCAGCGTGGATTCGACTTTTATTACCAGCATGGCATGAACATGGGGGTCGACGGGCGGGTGGCTCGGTTAACACGCAAGGCCCCAGAGCATCGCGACGACTATGCCGCCTTTGTTTCGGAACTTCCCGATGCCGAGGCCGGTGTGCACACGCTCTTCGGCTACATCCCTCCAGACCCCGAAGCGCGCCACTCGGATTTTTTGCCTTGGCTTGAGAAAAAGGATTATTTCACAACGCATCCCGAGTTTTTCTCGATGACGGAGGCAGGGAAGCGGATGCCGAATCGGCAATTGTGTTTTAGCAATCCAGCGCTACGCGCCGAGTTCACGACGAACGTACTGGCGCATATCGCGCACGTAGGGGAACCCTGTCTGCTTTCTGTCAGCGCCCAGGACGTACCGGGCACCTTCTGCGAATGTCCGGGGTGCCGTGTGCTTGCGGAGCGTTACAAGAGTTCAGGCGGGCCGCTCTACGACTACCTAATCGAGCTTTGCGGCATGCTTGCGGAACGGCATCCCGGCGCACGCATCATGACGCTCGCTTACCGCCGCGCACAGACCCAGAAACCGCCAACGCTGCCGAAAGGCGAAATGCTCCCTCTCAACCTGATCGTTGATTTCGCACCGATCGAGGACAACTACTTCGCCGATTGGACACATCCCGACCCGTTGATTCAGGAGACATACGCGGACTTGAAGGCGTGGGGTGCGATCGTGCATCTCGGCAATCTGTGGGCCTGGCTCTATCCGAACGGATACGGGACTGGCTACTCTTTCCCAGTCGGAAACGTGGAACGCAACATTACGCAGATCCGCCTGCTGCATCAAGCGGGTGTGCGGGGCATCAACACCGACCAAATCGGGTACCATCAACGCGCCGGATGGAGTGAGCTGCATTCCTACCTGCTCTATAAACTCTGGCGCGACATCAACTGCGACACCGTGGCGGTTATCCGAGAATTCACGGATTCCCAGTATGGTCCAGCGGCAGAACGGTTGCGGACCTACCTAGCGGAACTCGAGGCAGGACGCAAGGCCATGGAAAAGATGCCACCTGGTGTGAATTTCACTTCTCGAAACTTCGATGATCTAACCTTTCCTTACCTGACGGTCGAAAACCTGCATCGTTGGCAGGGCTACTTCGAAGAGATGGAACGCCTCGTGCAGGACAGTCCTTCCTCTCCAGAAATAGACAGACTTTCAGCAGATCAAAAACGATGGATGGCCAATCTGCGCTTCGCACGGCGCCAGTTGGATATCGCGACGCTTTGGAAGTGGTTTGACCTGAAAAAAACGTATCCCCAGGCATACGCCGACCACCTGCCCGTTCTGGAACGCATCCGCGAAGCCAATGCTGCGGGCGCGTTACCGACGCCAGCTTGGGAAGGCAAGGACCTGAACCGCAAGCCGAATCCAGGTCCGGAGCCGGGAGATTTCGCAACGCTGATTGAGGCCGGTGGCAAGGTCAAGACACTGCCACCGGAATTCGATGGGATTGACCCTGCGAACATCCGGCAATTCGTGCCGCGTGTGGGCACCTGGATTCCGAAACTGCTGCTCATCCTGGATCCTGACGCAGCCTTCGGTTATGCTGTGCCGGTGTTTCGTCCAGATTTACCCTTAAGTTTCGGGTTTTACCAAGACGACACCAAGTTTCACGGTGCGCGGCGAAATTTACTAAAAGAAGAACTCATACCGGGCGAATATACGCTCTATAAACTCGGTGAAATTGCGCTAACTCCTTCCTGTAGCATTTGGTTTTCTGCACGGAGTTGGGCGACACGGCTGGAGCTCGGCGAACGGCTGTATGAACCGGGAGCAGACAACCGGTGGGATGCCTACGTGTCCCTCAAGTGTTTGGGTCCTACCTACGGGGAGATTTCCGGCGACGACCTGATGCCACTCGAGCAGCGCGACTATCAGGGGCTCGATCCTGCCGATCTGGTGCTGGTCGACCGTATTATTCTCGTCCGCAAGGGCCGTGATCAGTTCGTCGCTCCTTGAAGCTGTTGCTTTAGCCGCTATTTCATCCTAATCGTTATTTGACATTTTAATTTCTTAAGAACAATAGAGCCTGCGACATCACGAGGCTCCCTACCGCGGAGATCAACCATGCATGCTATTCCTCGTCTCTCACTCGTTCTTGACGCCTGCTCGACCATTGCGGGTGCTTCGGGACAAGACCAGTCTTCATCGGTCGCAGCCTCAGATGAAGCCTCGACGCTTCAACCTGTTGAGGTGTCTTTGCCAGATACCGTCTATGCTGTGGTGGGCGATACCCTGCAACTGTTTTACCGGGGCATGGTTAAAACCCTAGACCCGTACGCCTATAATCTCTTCGTCACCTGTGCTAAAGGCCGTACCTATCCGCGCTATTTTGAGTACACCCCGACATCCGACGATGTTGGTGCTGTACCTTGGACTCTGGAAGTCAAAGATGCGCAGAATCGAGTGCTGGGCAAACAGACTTGCACGCTGGTTACGAAGGCGGCAGTTTGTTCTCCGGCTGCTCCGTTGTCCGTTTTGTGCATAGGTGATTCGCTAACGGCAGGCGGAGTTTGGTGCAAGGAGGCGAACCGCCGGCTCACGGGCACCGGCGGCATGCCAGCGGGACTGGGCTTGACCAACATCACGTTTGTTGGCCGTTTTCGGGATGGAGACATTGGCTGGGAAGGCAATGGCGGTTGGTCGTGGACAGAATACACGACGCACGGCCGTTCGCCCGCCTACCGCTTCCGCGTTGCTGATGTTGTAACCGCTCCTTTGCGTTCTTCTCGGTATCGCCACAATGGAATCTTCTATGACGTGCAAAACACCGACCTCCACGCGGGTAGCGGAACGGTGCGTTGCGGTTCTACGAATGCCCCAGCGCCAATAGGCATTCTGCAGAAAACGGCTGGTGTTGGCGATGAAAAAATTGTCTTTTCTGCGTTCGAGACAGAGTCTGGAAATCCATTCTGGAACGCCGCCACCGACAAACTCGATCTGCGCGCCTACGTCGACCGGTATTGCGGCGGCAAGATTGATATCGTCTATTTCCTTTTGTCTTGGAATGGGCAGACCGCTTACCGAACCGATTTCTCAGACTTTTCAGAAAATATCCGCATACTCGTGGATCATCTGCACGCGGTCTATCCCCAGGTAGCCGTCAAGCTGATGGGCATTCAGGTTCCCAGCCAGAATGGAGGGATGGGTGCCAACTATGCGGCTGGTTCTGGGTATTCTGATGCCTACGGCATGACGGTGACTGCGCTGAACATGAACACTGCATACGCCGCTTTCGCCAAGGATCCTGCTTATGCCGAATTCGTCGAATTCGTGAACGTGTCTGCCCAGTTCGATAGTGAAAACAACATGCCCGAAGCTGATGTTCCTGTGAATTGTCGCAATCCGAAGACCGAAAAACGAGGCACCAATGGCGTGCATCCAGCAGAAGCGGGTTACGGGCAGATCGCCGATGTGATGTTTCGAAATTTCGTCGCCCGTTACGCGCAGGCGGAGCCTCTTGAAGAGAGGGAGTAGGGTGTAAGGCGTAGGGCGTCGGGCGTAGGGCCAGACCTCGCTAAATTGAGATTTTTTCTACTTTTTTGTCGCAAGTTCAATTCCC
>CAZUAY010000289.1:0-4880 GCA_964618405.1 uncultured Lentisphaerales bacterium | reverse complement strand
CTACCAGGTCGCCAATCGAACACTCGTAAACTACATGGAGCACCGCGATGAAAGAGCATACTGAAAAACCCAAGATCTGGTTCGAGAAAAGAAACCGGGCCGCGTTTCTAGCCCTTGAAGATGGCTCCGTTTTTCGCGGTTATCCGTTCGGAAAAAGAGAAGATGCCGTTGGAGAAGTGGTCTTCAATACGGGCATGACCGGTTATCAAGAAATCGTGACCGATCCCTCGTACGCAGGCCAGTTCGTCACGCTAACTTCGCCCGAAATCGGAAATTACGGGTGCAATCCCCACGATGCCGAATCCGCCGGACTGTTCGTCAATGGACTCGTTATCCATGAACTCAACGAACCGTCGAATTATCGCGCGACCGCCTCCCTCGACGATTACATGAAGGAGAACGGTCGGCCCGGACTGGCCGGTGTCGACACGAGAGCACTGACGTTGCTGATTCGCGACAAGGGCAGCCAGAAGGCCTACCTGCACGTGTCGTCTGACCCGATTTCTGAGGCTGAGGCAATCCGCCGCGCACGCGCATGGGAAGGCCTTGACAATCAGGACTACGCCTCGGCCGTATCCACGAAAACAGGCTACGACTGGAACGCAGAAGGCTCTATGAAAGTCATCGTCATGGATTTTGGGATTAAATTCAATACCCTCCGCCACCTCGCTGCGTGCGGATGCCGCACGTCGGTTGTGCCCGCTAAAACCACGGCAGCCGAAATCCTCTCGCTGAAGCCCGACGGGGTGCTGATTTCAAACGGCCCCGCCGATCCATCAGCATTGGTCTACGCCATCGATGCCGTGCGCGGCCTCTTGGGAAAAATTCCCCTCATGGGTATCTGCCTCGGCAATCAGCTTCTGGGTCTCGCCTGCGGCGCAACCTGCGGTCGTCTGAAATTCGGCCACCATGGATGCAACCACCCCGTCATGAACTTGGCGACGCGCGCCGTAGAAATCACAAGCCAGAACCACAACTACGCATTGACGTCCCTCCCGGAGTGCCTCGAAATGACACACGTGAACCTCAACGACAACACCATCGAAGGCATCCGTCACAAGCAGTTTCCCGCCTTCGCCGTCCAATACCACCCCGAGGCTGCACCGGGCCCCCATGACTCAAACTACCTCTTCGGACAATTTACCCAGCTCATGGCAAAGAAACGATGAAAACCAAACATATCTTCGTAACCGGCGGTGTCGTATCAAGCCTAGGAAAGGGAATAACGGGTGCATCTCTGGCCATGCTACTCGAAAAACGTGGATACCGCGTGGCGATGCAGAAGCTCGACCCGTACCTGAACGTAGACCCCGGCACCATGAGCCCCTATCAGCATGGAGAGGTCTTCGTCACCGACGATGGTGCCGAGACGGATCTCGATCTGGGGCATTACGAAAGATTCGCCGGAATAAGCTGTTCCCGTGCGAGCAATTATACATCGGGGAAAATCTACAGCAACGTCATCGCCCGCGAGCGCGCCGGTGGATACTTGGGAAACACCGTACAGGTGATCCCACACATCACAGATGAAATCAAGCTCGCCATCCGTTCGCTTCATCAGCCGCACGTGGATATCGCGATAACGGAAATCGGGGGAACCTCCGGAGACATCGAGAGCCTGCCGTTCCTGGAGGCCGCACGCCAGTTCAAGATGGAATCCGCTATCACTGATGTCATCTTCATCCATCTCACGTTCGTGCCCTATATCAAAGCGGCAAGCGAGTTGAAGACGAAGCCCTCGCAGCAGTCCGTCGCCACACTGCGCAGCATCGGCATTACCCCCGACCTGCTTGTCTGTCGTTCTGAAATCCCCCTCGACCCAGAACACTTCAAGAAACTTTCGATGTTCTGCAGCGTCCCGGAACGCCATGTCATTGAGGAACTAGACGTGAAGCACTCGATTTACGAGGTGCCAATTCAGCTCGCCCAGCAACAGCTTGACTCGAAAGTTCTGGAGCTCCTGAATATGGAGCTCGGCACCCTCGACCTCACGAACTACGTCAACTGGGTTCAGGGAGCCATACACCCCTCCCATAAATGTACCATCGCCGTCGTCGGCAAGTACATCAAACATCAAGATGCGTACAAAAGCATTTACGAGGCACTGCAACACGCCGGAATCAAACATTCTGCAAAGATTCAACTGCTGCTCATCGAAGCCGAAGAACTTGAGGCGAAGGACAGTGATGCCATGCTTGGCAAGGCCGACGGCATACTCGTCCCCGGCGGTTTCGGAGGACGCGGCGTGCTTGGCAAGATCAAGGCGGTTTCCTACGCCAGAACCCAGAGAAAGCCGTTTCTGGGCATTTGCCTTGGCATGCAGTGCGCCACAATCGAGTACGCCAGAAACGTGCTGGGCTGGGTAGATGCCAACAGCACTGAATTCGATGAAAATACCTCACACCCCGTCATCGACCTGATGCCCGGGCAGAGAAACATCACGGATAAAGGAGCCACCATGCGCCTCGGTGCCTATCCATGCAAACTCAACGAGAACACCCTCACCGCACGGCTTTATGGCTCATCTGATATTTCAGAACGTCACCGCCACCGCTATGAATTCAACCCGACGTTCCGGGACGAACTCGAAATGTCAGGCCTCGCCGTGGCTGGAGTCAACCCCGAAAGCGGCCTCGTGGAAGTCGTCGAGATCAAAGATCATCCATTCTTCATCGGATGCCAGTACCACCCAGAATTCAAGTCAAGACCGCAACAACCCCACCCGCTGTTCGACGGACTCGTCGCGGCATCACTCAAGGAAACTCAAAATGCCAAAACGCAGTGACATACGAAAAATCATGCTGATCGGCTCCGGCCCCATCATCATCGGACAAGGATGCGAATTCGACTATTCCGGCGTGCAGGCCTGCAAGGTCTTGCGTCAGGAGGGATTTGAGGTTGTGTTGGTCAACTCCAACCCGGCCACGATCATGACCGACCCAGAGTTCGCCGATCGCACCTATATCGAGCCACTGACTCAGGACATCCTGCATGAAATCATCCGCCGCGAACGCCCGGATGCACTCCTGCCCACGCTGGGCGGCCAGACCGCCTTGAATCTCGCCATGGAGCTGGATGCCAACGGTGTGCTAAAAAGATATCAGGTGGAGTTGATCGGCGCGACCGCCGAGGCCATTTCACGAGCTGAAGACCGCCAGAAATTCAAGGAAACCATGATCGGCATCGGGATGGATCTTCCTATATCCGGTTCCGCACATACGCTCGCCGAGGCAAAGGCTGTTGCAAACACCATCGGCACGTGGCCCCTCGTCATCCGACCGGGTTTCACACTGGGCGGAACGGGCGGCGGCATCGCCTATAACCCCGAAGAATTCGCTGCCATCGTCGAACGTGGGCTTGAGGCCAGCCTCAACTCCGAAGTCTTGGTCGAAGAGTCCTTACTCGGATGGAAGGAATTCGAAATGGAGGTCATGCTCGACAAGAAGGGCGATTCTGTCATCGTCTGCTCCATCGAAAACATCGACCCCATGGGTGTCCACACCGGCGATTCCATCACCGTAGCGCCCATCCAGACGCTCTCCGACCACGAGTATCAGGCCATGCGCGACGACACCATTGCCGTCATGAGAGCGATTGGCGTCGAAACCGGTGGCTCAAACGTACAATGGGCTATCCACCCGGACACTGGACGCCGCATCATCATCGAGATGAATCCGCGCGTCTCTCGTTCGTCAGCCCTCTCCTCAAAAGCTACAGGCTTCCCGATCGCCAAAATCGCCGCACTTCTTGCCGTCGGATACACGCTGGATGAACTGCGGAACGACATCACAGGCTCCACCCCGAGTTGCTTCGAGCCTTCTCTGGACTATGTTGTCACCAAAGTTCCCCGCTTCACGTTCGAAAAATTCCCCAGTGCAGATACAAGACTCGGCACACAGATGAAGTCCGTCGGCGAGGCAATGTCTATAGGCCGAAACATCAAGCAATCCCTCCAGAAAGCCCTGCGGTCTCTCGAAACTGGACACGCCGGCTTCGGCGCGGACGGCAAGGACGGCGAGTACGAAGCCGTGTCCGACGAAACGCTGGAAGCGTCTCTGCGATACCCAGGGCCGGACCGGATTTTCTATGTCCACGCCGCATTTAAACGTAAGTGGAACGTCGAAACTGTATACGCGATGACGAAGATTGACCGGTATTTCTTGCGCCACATGCTTGAGCTTGTCGAGTTTGAAGACGAAATCGCCTCCGCCGGCACCGTCGAAACTCTCGCTGGAGATCCACCTTTCTTCAGGCAGATTAAGGAACTGGGCTACTCCGACCGCCAGATCGCCTTCCTGCTCCACACGACGGAAAAAGACGTCGCCCAGGCACGTAAGAACATCGGGCTTCTACCTTCGTTTGGAACCGTGGATACCTGCGCCGGTGAATTCAAGGCCATCACGCCGTATTACTATAGTTGCTATGCCGACAGCGGCGAACCCAGACGCGATTCCAAAGGCAAGAAGTCCATCATGGTTCTCGGCGGCGGCCCGAACCGCATCGGCCAAGGAATAGAGTTCGACTACTGCTGTGTCCACGCCTCCTTCGCGCTGCGCAAGGCCGGCTTTGAAGTTGTGATGGTCAACTCCAATCCCGAAACCGTTTCAACAGACTACGACACCAGCGACAAACTTTACTTCGAACCACTGACCCTCGAAGACGTCATGCACGTCTACGAACACGAGCAATGTTCCGGAGTCATTGTGCAGTTCGGCGGCCAGACGCCGCTCAACCTCGCCCAGAAGTTGAAGGCCGCTGGTGCCACCATCATCGGAACAAGCCCCGACGATATCGACCTTGCCGAAGATCGGGACTTCTTCAAACAGCTCGCTTCTAAAATAGGTATCCTCCAGCCCCGAAGTGGAATCGTCCACAGTGTT
>CAZUAY010000288.1:0-4936 GCA_964618405.1 uncultured Lentisphaerales bacterium | reverse complement strand
CCTTTTTACAATGACTTGCGCAAAATTTCCGGCATGTGAACATATACGCTTACAATTGAGAATTGTTTGTAAAACCGTATTAGCATATGCCCGTACATACGGGTTCCTAAAAATGTGCCCGTTAGAATCACATATTTCTGAAGGCGTGTCAACTTCTCAATTCAAAATTTGGGTACTCCGAAATTGTGAAATTGTAAGAGAGCCCTTTCACAAAGCTTGATGCACGCAATGGATTATGCTATCTTCAGCGGTCTTCTTACCTGTGCTTTTTGTCCACCAGAATGGTGATGCAGAGGCGGTCTATGAACCCAAGTTTGGCCGAACTGCACACAGGCTTTTGAAATCATCGAGAGATCAAGTCGATCAGGATCACGTACAGAGGATTGAATATTATGTCAGAGAATTGCCAAAGCGGTTGTAGCGATTGCAGTAGTTGCGGACAAGACGATGAGACGCGCAAGCTAAAAACCAGCCTGTCTAAAATCAAGAACAAGATCCTTGTGCTTTCGGGCAAAGGTGGCGTGGGGAAGAGCACCGTCGCCGTCAATTTGGCGTTAGCCCTGTCCTTGACAGGCAAAAAAGTGGGGTTGCTCGATGTCGACTTCCACGGACCCAGCATCCCCAAAATGATGGGCATTGAAGATGCACGCCCAGAATCGACTGGCCATAGTTTGCTTCCTGTTGAGGTTGGCGCCATCAAGGTCATGTCAGCGGGCCTACTCGTCGAGGGGCGCGATGAAGCCATCATCTGGCGTGGACCGATGAAGGGCGGCGTCATTCAACAATTTCTTGCCGATGTGGAATGGGGCGATCTCGACTACCTGATCATCGATGCTCCTCCAGGCACCGGCGACGAGCCGCTCTCCGTTTGTCAGCTCATTCCCAATGCCACCGGTGCCATTATCGTTACTACGCCACAGGCTGTCGCCGCAAGCGATGTCAGCCGATCGATCAGCTTCTGCGCTCAACTCAATTTAAAAGTCCTCGGCATTGTCGAGAACATGAGCGGCTTTGCCTGCCCGAAGTGTGGCGAGGTCACCGACATCTTTTCCGCTGGTGCCGGCGACATGTTGGCTGAAAAATACAAAATCAAGCTCTTAGGCAAAATTCCCATTGATCCCGTTGTTTGTCGCGGCGGCGATGATGGCAGACCCTTCGTACACCACTACGCCGAGACAGCATCAGCGAAAGCCTTCGAATCCGTCGTCGCTCAAGTTTTAACGTTCACTCAGGCTCCTACGTTTATAGGAATCAAGAAAATAGCAGTAGCGACCGACAACAACACGATTTCTCCTCAGCTCGGGGAAGCTTCTGCCTTTTCCGTGTTCAATACTGTGGATGGACAGATCGTGCAATCCGGAGTTGAGCCGATTACGAAGGACGCTCATGCCGCTCTCGCCGATTTTTTGGCAGACCGCCATGTCAACGTGCTGGTCTGCGGCGAAATCGATGATACCGCCCGGGCTGCCTTTGCTGCCTCTGAAATAGAAGTTTTTAGCGAGGCCAGCGGCGAAATTACGGCGGGCGTCTTCAGCTACTTCGCAACGGCGCCAAAAGGCAAAACAGGTAGCGCCTGCTCGCATGGCTAGGGCAAAGCCTGTTTTAGTTAAAATACTGTAAATAGCGCTACTCACGACACTTGGCCGCTATCACTAGTGCCTTAAAGTACATTTTTATATTTTCTGACTTGACATTGCACCCGAAATGGTGCAATTTCTCCAGCGAATTGAGTCATAAAAGTTATGCTTGAACTATGCCTTAGAACCGAGCGAAATAGCTTTAATAGAGTGAACTGAAAACAGGAAAATAGTCATGATCAACGATTTAGACCATCATCGAATTTTGGCGATACGTAAACGTAACGGAGCCACCGTCCCCTTCGATGCTGCAAAAATTGCTCGCGCCATCTGCAAGGCGGGCGAAGCCACAGGCGAATTTGCGATGGAAGAGGCGCGCAAGCTCACTCTGAAGGCTGTCGCAACCATCCATACCCTGCAAGATTCCATCGACGTGTCCGTCGAAAATGTCCAGGACATCGTTGAAGAAGTGCTGCTCACCTCGCCCTACCGCCGTACCGCGAAGGCCTACATTATCTACCGCGACCAACATGCACGGCTGCGTGAGATTATTAGCACGGCAAGCGTGGATATGGTCGACGAATATCTCGGCAAAGCCGATTGGCGTGTGCGCGAGAATTCGAACATGGGCTATTCCCTTCAGGGCCTGAACAACTACATCGCTAGCGAGGTCAGCAAATCGTATTGGCTCGACAAGGTCTACCCAACCGAGATCCGTGAAGCACACGCCTCCGGTGCTATCCACATCCACGATCTCGGACAGCTTAGCGTCTATTGCGTCGGCTGGGATCTGCAAGACTTGCTCCGGTCTGGCTTCAAAGGTGTCGCCGGAAAGGCCGAGAGCCTCCCTGCGAAGCATTTCCGAACCGCCCTCGGACAAATCGTCAACTTCTTCTACACGCTCCAAGGTGAAGCCGCTGGAGCACAGGCTTTCTCCAGCTTCGACACCTTGCTCGCACCCTTCGTCCGCTACGATAAGCTCGGCTACAAGGAAGTCAAGCAAGCGCTTCAGGAATTCATCTTTAACGTCAACGTGCCCACGCGTGTCGGCTTCCAGACCCCGTTCACGAACATCACCATGGATCTTGAGCCGCCGGCAAGCCTGGCCAAGGAGCCCGTGATCATCGGCGGCAACCTGATGCCCGAAACGTATGCAGATTTTGCTGAAGAAATGCTACTCATCAACAACGCCTTTCTCGATGTGATGACCGAAGGCGATGCCAAGGGCCGCGTCTTTACCTTCCCAATTCCGACCTACAACATCTCAAAGGATTTCGACTGGGATCGTCCGGGACTCGAAAAACTCTGGGCCGTTACCGCCAAATACGGCATCCCCTACTTCGCAAACTTTGTGAATTCTGAAATGGATCCCGACGATGCGCGCTCGATGTGTTGTCGTCTGCGCCTCGATAAACGCGAACTCAACCGCCGCGGTGGTGGTCTTTTCGGCGCCAACCCGCAAACCGGTTCCATCGGCGTGGTCACCATCAACATGGCGCGCTTGGGGTACTTGGCCAAAGACGAGGATGAATTCATCCGCCGCCTCGACAACCTCATGATCATCGCCCGCAACAGCCTTGAAATCAAACGTAAGGTTCTGGAGAAGTTCACCGCCGAAGACCTGTATCCGTACACCCGATTTTACCTCCGCCAAGTTCAAGAGCGCTTTGGCATCTATTGGCAGAACCACTTCTCCACCATCGGCCTGCTCGGACTCAACGAAGGTTGCCTCAACCTCTTCGGAGAAGACATCGGAACGACGAAAGGCCAAGCTTTTGCCATCAAAGTCATGGATTATATGCGCGACCGCCTCGCCGACTATCAAGAAGAGACAGGCAATCTCTACAATCTCGAAGCCACCCCCGCCGAGGGAACGACGTATCGCCTCGCCCAGCTCGACAAAAAGCTCTATCCCGACATCATCTCGGCAAACGAAAAGGGCTGCGAGCCGTTCTACTCAAACTCAACGCAACTTCCCGTTTCGTACAGCAACGACATCCTCAAAGTTCTGGAGCTGCAAGACGAGATTCAGACCAAATACACGGGTGGCACCGTCGTCCACGTCTTTACTGGCGAAGCCGTCAGTAACCCGGAATCGGTCAAAGCCTTTGTCCGAATGGTTTGCAAAAACTTCCGTCTCCCCTACTTCACCGTCTCGCCGACCTTTAGCGTCTGCGAAGATCACGGCTATATTTCGGGTGAACACTACGAATGTCCGCGTTGCAACAAGACCACCGAAGTCTACTCCCGTGTCGTCGGCTACATCCGTCCGATCCGCCAGTGGAATGCCGGCAAGCAGCACGAATTTAAGATGCGCAAGACGTATCAGGTCGGAGAAATGGCGGTCAAATGATCATCGCCGCTTACCTCCCGCTCAGTCTCTGCGACTACCCGGGCAAGGTCGCTTCAATGATCTTCACCCAAGGCTGCAATTTCCGTTGTCCTTGGTGCCACAACAAGCATTTGCTACCCACTGAATCCAGCACGGAGACGGTGGAGGCAGATTGGGTGCTTGCCGAAGTCGGCGACCGAGCCAAAAAGGGTCTCATTGAGGCCATTGTCGTCTCGGGTGGTGAGCCCACGCTCCATGCCGACCTTCCCCAGTTCCTCAGCGCGTGCAAAGCCTCAGGCTTAGCGGTCAAGCTCGACACCAACGGCTCCAATCCTGCCGTCGTCCGCGAGTGTGTGGAACGAAAGCTTGTCGATTTCATCGCCATGGACATCAAAGCCCCTTGGCCAAAGTACAGCACGCTCGCAGGCATCGAAGTCGATACGGAAGCGATCCGCGAATCTGTACAGCTCATCGCCACCTCCGGCATTGCTCACCAATTCCGTACCACCCGCGTTGATGCCATGCTCACGGAAGACGACTTCGTCACCATCTCTGAACAAATTCCCAACGGCAGCCCCCACGCCTGGCAAGCCTACAGACCTGTCTGATGAATTTCGGCCTAACGAACGGAGCGCGGACATTCTTGTCCGTGAATGAAACAGGTTGAAAACCCTTTCTCCGTTTGGTTCACCCCTCTGGTAGATGCGGTGCCCTCGCTGCAACGCGCAACTGCTCCACCATAATCTTGAACAAATTTCGTTCAAGATTACATAAATAGCCTTGTCGGCGGTTGCAGGGAGATGAAGCCCTTCGCCATAATCTTGCGTTTTTGCGCGAGATTACAATATTGCGATGACGACGTGCAGGTGCTCAATTGCAATGACGGCGTGCAGGTGCTCAATTGCAATGCGTGGGCAGACCGGCATGGCAGACTGGGACGACAGCGAGACGTTATCCGAAAAGGTTTCTGAGTTCAGAACTCACTAATTTTGGGATTTTCCGGTGTTTTGTGTCGCAAGTTCAATTC
>CAZUAY010000287.1:0-4980 GCA_964618405.1 uncultured Lentisphaerales bacterium | reverse complement strand
GCAAATCCCCGATGCCCATCTGGGTAGAACCCTGTCGGCTCTTTCGCAGGAGCATGACTCATCGCGCGTGATTGGCATCTATCATCGCATTGTCATTGACGGCAGCGTACGGAAAAAATGCCGCAAGGGCTTTGAGCAAGGAGGCAAGTCACACGGAGCCGAGCAGTATCGCGACGTGTTGCAGGCGAGCGTTTTGCTCTTTGGCTATCCCATTCCCTTATATGCAAGAGTACATGGACGTCACGGATCCGGGCATGGAAAAGGAGGACGGTTCGCTCCTCGTTACGGCCATCGAGCAAACGGAGACATATCAAGGAACCGAAACACGGTACGCATGGATCAGCGACGTTCCCGGCATTAAAGCCACGAACGTGATGCTGCCGGTCACTGAAACCGGGAGGAAGAGACACGCAATCGAAGACCAATTCAATTCCCAGAAAAACAACAGGGTCGGGATAGAGCACGTCTTCTGCGCACATGCCACGGCAAGCAAAAAAGTCCCAACTCGCTATTGCAAAGCGTTTGTTGGAGGGGCTCCGCCTCCTAGGGGTGCCGATCCGGGACTCACGGTTGGTCAGTTACGCATCCCTGACACTTAGTTTAAACGGTGCAGAAGACTCCTATCCCGAACCCGTTGTACAGCCCCCATAAACCCCAAAAAAACCGCAGGCATGAGCATGCGGGCCTAGCGTCGTACCCTGAACTCGCGAGTTCTAGCGAAAAAAGCAGCCTATCTAAAAATTCCGATTAAAGTCCGAGGTTATTCGGAGGTTATTCGGAATCGCCGCCGTCTATTGCAAGGTGTTGCATTTGCAACGTTTTTATTGCATAATGTTGCATGTGCAAACAGAAACAAAAATATTCGTTAAGTTGTAGACTACTGAATGCTAAAGACTTGCCGTGCAAAAAAGACTTTGGCACTGTTCATGCATGAGTTCAAGCAATTCAAACACCCAACAAGGAGAATCAAATGAGCAATACCGTTAAAGAAATTAAAGATGCAGAATTCGCAAAAGCCATAGCCACAGGCGTCGTCCTGGTGGACTTCTGGGCTCCGTGGTGCGGCCCCTGCCGTATGCAAGGTCCCATTCTGGAAGAGGTTGCCGCAGAAGTTGGCGCCACAGCCACAATCGGCAAGATCAACATCGACGAAAATCCGGCTTCTGCCGCGCAGTTCGGTGTACAGAGCATCCCCACCCTGCTCCTCTTCAAGGACGGCAAAGTTGTGAAACAGTACGTAGGCGTACAGCGCAAAGCCGAGCTTGTCACAGCAATTAAAGCAAACGCATAGCTGCGAAAAAGGAGTCAGCCTGCCACACGGCGGACTGACTCCTCGATTTTGATGAGCGTATCGCGACGGACGAACGGACTGGAGACGAAAGCATGATGAAGAAATTAATTGATTGGTCGATAAAGCACCCGAAAATCTTGACGTGGACCATGGTCTTGACAACGGTTATCATAGGCGCGATTGCAACGTTGCCTAGCATTTGGCCTGACTCCTTTCCGCGCCTGCATGGCGTAGCAATCGATACCGATCCAGAGAACATGCTTTCTGAAGAAGAGCCCGTCAGAATATTTAACGATGAAATGAAGACGGAGTTCACGCTTTATGACATGCTCGTCGTGGGCATCGTCAACGCCAAAGCTCCCGACTACGTCTTCAATCCTCAGACGCTCAAAGACATTTACGATCTGACCGAATACGCTAAAACGCTCAAGGGAGCAGAAATCGGTGTTCCAGAAAATCCCGGAGCAGGCGTTATCGGCGTCGACATCATTGCACCTTCAACCGTGGACAACGTTCAGCAAGGTGGCCTCGGAACCGTGAGCTTCGAGTGGCTCATGCCAACACCTCCCGAGACGCCAGAGGCAGCACTTGCCGTTCGTGATAAGGCGATGAAACTCCCCTTCATGAAGGGGACGCTTGTTTCGGAAGACGGCCAAGCGGTCGCCATCTATCTGCCTATTTCGGACAAACACCTGTCCTATGCCATCGCGAAGAAGCTTCGTGAAAAAGTAGCAACCTTTACCTCGGGAGATGACTACCATATTACCGGCCTGCCCATCGCCGAAGACACCTTTGGTGTCGAAATGTTCAGGCAGATGGCGATTTCTGCTCCACTCGCGATGCTCATCATTTTCCTGCTCCTCTTGGTATTCTTCCGCAAGATCGTGCTCATCATTGCGCCGATGATCGTCGCCATCGTCAGTTGTATCGTCACCATGTCGCTCCTCGTCTCGACGGGTAATACGATCCATATTATGAGTAGCATGATTCCGATCTTCATCATGCCTATCTCGGTTCTGGACTCCATTCACATCCTTTCCGAATTTTTCGATCGTTACCAAGAAACGAAGGATCGTACCACAGCCATCAAGCAGGTGATGAAGACGCTCTCCACTCCCCTGCTTTACACGAGCCTCACGACCGCTGTCGCCTTTCTTTCCCTTGCGCTTACGCCAATCCCGCCCGTGCAGACTTTCGGTGTCTTCATCGCTTTCGGTGTCATGCTGGCTTGGCTATGGACCATCACCTTCGTGCCAGCGTCCGTCATGTTCATCAGCCCGAAATCGTTGGAAAACTTTGGCCTGACTGCGCACAACACCGACGTGGAATCACACTCGCTCATGACGCGACTGCTCAGCTCCTTAGGAAAAGCCACCTACAAAAAAGCCAAGCTTTTCATCACGGTTGCAATCTTCCTCGGCGTCATCGCGGCCTGGGGCATCAGCCAGATCGTGATCAACGACAACCCCGTCAAATGGTTCGAACCTAAGCATGAAATCCGCGTTGCAGATCGCGTGATGAACGCGCACTTTGGCGGCACCTATATGGGCTATCTTGCGCTTCAGCCTAAGGATGCGCTACCGCAGCCTCCCCATCTATCGGCAGCCATTGCCGAGTCCGCAAAGACGTCCATCGAAGACCTCAAGGCAAAGGGAATTTCGGGAGCAGAAGCCGCATTCACCGACGTTATCCAAAAGGCCCAAGAACTTGATAAATCCGCAAGCAACCGAGATGAGTTTTTCGCCAAGCTTCAAGCATTTGCGAACACCAAAACTGATGAAGCATCGGACGACCTTTACGAGGCGTGGGATGCTGCGGCGCTCTTTGTCAGCGAGCAATCCCAGAGCGGACAGATCTTCAAGGATCCCTCCGTCTTGAATTGGATGACGCAGTTCCAAGATTATCTTCTGACCATCAAAAGCAAAGACGGTCGCGAACTCATTGGTAAGAGCAACTCGGTCGCGGATCTCATTCGCACCGTGTACCGAGAACTCATGGAAGGCAAGCCCGAATACTACCGTATCCCCGATACGCGAGAAGGTATCGCGCAGACCGTCATGCAGTACGAAAGCTCGCACCGTCCGCAAGACCTCTCGCACTTCGTTCGTACCGACACTTGGCGCAACACCAGCATCTGGATTCAACAGAAAAGTGGCGACAATCGCGACATGAAAACCATTGTCTCGGCTGTCAAGGACTACTGTGTCCAGAATCCGCCTCCCGGTGGGGTTGAACCGCACTGGTTCGGCATGACCTACATCAACGTGGTGTGGCAAGAACGCATGGTCATCGGCATGATGATCTCCTTCCTCGGTAGCTTTGCCGCCGTCTGTTTCATGATGATTATTCTGTTCCGCTCGGCACTCTGGGGCTTCCTCTCCATGATCCCCCTCACCATCACCATTGGCTTCATCTATGGTGTGATCGGCATCATCGGCAAGGATTACGATATGCCGACCGCCGTTCTCTCCGCACTCAGCCTCGGCATGGCGGTGGACTATGCCATCCACTTCATCTCGCGTTCGAAAGAAATGCATGAAAAGCATGGTTCTTGGAAGGCCGCATCCGGCCCGATGTTCGGCGAGCCCGCACGTGCCATCACGCGAAACGTCATCGTGATCGGCGTTGGCTTCCTCCCGCTCCTCGCCTCGCCACTGATGCCCTACAAGACGGTTGGATTCTTCATCGCGGCGATCCTCCTCGCTGCGGGTGTTGCAACCCTCTTCTTGCTCCCTGCGCTCATCACTGTTTTAGAGGAACGGCTATTCCCGAAGGCTGATGTCTCGTTCAAATGCCGTTGCGGAACATTTTTCTTCGCCGCCCTCATGGCCATCTTAACCATTGCCTTGAACATCCAATCGGTCATGCACGTCACCTGGACGACCATCTCCTACGTCAGCCTCGGTTGCATCATTATCATCGCACTGGGCTGCTTCCTGAATGGAAGACGCAAATCGTGCCGCACCCCCTAGTCCACCCAAAAAGGAATCAAAATCAAAATGAAAAACATACTTCTCGCCACCCTCGTTTTTGCCACGGCAGCTGTCTTCGCACAATCAGCAGCACCTACCGTCGAAGAAATTGTCGCGAAGGCTAACGTCGCCGCCTACTACAAAGGCAAGGACGGTCGTGCCAAGGTATCCATGTCCATCAAGGACGCGCAAGGTCACGAACGCACGCGTGAGATGACCATCCTCCGCCTCGATCTTGAACCCGAGAGCGACACTTCGGACACGTTCATGGGCGATCAAAATTTTTACGTCTACTTCGAGAGACCCGCCGACGTGAACAAGACCGCCTATCTCGTACACAAGCACGTCGACAAAGATGACGACCGCTGGCTCTACTTACCCGGCCTCAATCTCGTCAAGCGCATTGCCGCGTCCGATCAACGCACCAGCTTTGTCGGATCCGACTTCTACTACGAAGATATTTCAGGACGCGGAATCACCGCCGATACTCATGAACTTGTCGAGACAACCGATTCTTATTACGTCCTCGAAAACACGCCCAAGGATCCGAAGTCCGTTGAATTTGCCTCCTTCAAGACGTGGATCCACAAAACCACCTTCATTCCAGTCAGCGCCAAATACTACGATGCGAAGGGCGAGGTCATCCGGGAAATGGCTGCAGCGGCGGTTGAAGAAATACAAGGCTATCCGACCGTCACCAAAGCCATCATGAAAGAT
>CAZUAY010000286.1:0-5006 GCA_964618405.1 uncultured Lentisphaerales bacterium | reverse complement strand
TGTCCACTACAAATTCGGAATCCGGACGGGTGGGATCGAGCCCCGCAATGAAATTCTCCTTCAGCGATTTTCCGTTTGCCCCCGGGGAACGCCACAGAGAAGCAAGCTCTTCCCGGGAGGCGTAATCCGATGCTGAAAGGTATCCGTTCTCCGTCAAAAAACGCGTATCCAGCGCCACACCGTCCACCACCGCTGCAGAAGGAAGGGCACCTCGCCAAGTGATGTCGGAAACCCACAGAGAATCGCTTCCGGACTTCCCGCTGGCATCCTTTGTATAGGAGAAGGTCCAGATATGGTCTCTGCCGTCGGTGATGGTGTTCGTCATCCAGACCCAGGGGTTCGACTTTCCGCTGTAGTACGCTTGATCGGTCCCGTCCAGCGCGTAAGCGGCAATATCCGTATCCAACGTCGAGGAAACATTCCACTGGAAAACAAGTTGTCCGTTTCCGGAAGTTTTAACGGAGAATGCCGCATTGGTGCCGTCCCCCAGAACGAAGCCGGAAATCGTGAGAAAACCATCCGCAAGCGACACGGCATCCGCCACGCCGGCCAACGGCATGACGCAGTCCGGCAACCCGAAGGCGCGCTGAATCACATAGGCGATATCCTCGCCTTCCGCTTCATTTTCGTAGTAAGCCGAAACCAGGACGTCCACCGCAGGCATCGTAAAGGCATTGGTCGCCAAAAACGCGTTCGACAAAACGCCCGACGGATCATCCCAACTCGTAAACCAAGAATAACGTGGAACCGCAACCCCTCGCCGTTGCTGCGAATAGGATATTCCTTTGCCAGCTCCTGTAACAAAGCGGCTATTTCCGGAGCTACGGCACTTCGATCATATATCAAATTCATCTCGATCCTTTCATAGTTTGTCAGGGGCCGCTAGAAAACCCCTTCATAATGCGTCGCTTGTTGGCTTGCTACAGTTATAAAAGAGGTATGAGTGACATTATAGTTTCACATTTTAGGCGTTTTGTCTAGACTTGGTTTTTTGGCTCTGCACCAGAATCTGTGAGTACATTATGATCTTCATCCGTATTTTCAGACCGACGAGGTGTGTTTTATATGCTAGATGTTGGGTGCTGGATGTCTTTTCGATTGCGGTTACGAATTGCTAATCGAAAAAACTAGACAAGCCGTTTTAAATATGAAACGATAATGACGTTCAATGGGCTAGCCCTTTTCTTTCTAGCCTCGGCATCCTATGAAACTGAGGATCGTTTTGTAATGACAGTATCAGAAAAAATCTTGGCCGACACGGACGAATCCTGCTGTGTCGGTATTGATATTGGAACAACAACCATCTGCGCGTTTGTCTTGCAGCTTTCAGACGGTAAGCCGATTGGCATTTACACGATCTTAAACGATGCCGATCTGCCTGCATCGTTTCCTGGAGATAAACGACAAGATGTGAATGTGATTGTTTCGCGCGTTCAAAAGCTGACAGAAACACTCGTTGCACGCTATCCGACGATTCGTTCGATTGGTGTCACTGGACAGATGCATGGCATTCTCTGTACGGATTTGCATGGGAACGCACTGTCCCCGCTTTACACATGGCAGGATGAACGCGCGGGGCTTGGTTCTCCCAGTGCTTGTGAGAAGCTGTCTTCACTGACCGGGTATCGCATAGCATCAGGCTATGGATTGGCGACCTTGTATGCGCTTATACAGAACAACGAGGTCCCTTTGGAAACGGCACGCATCAGTACCATCACGGACTTTGTTGCATCGAAACTGTGCCAAACCCCGGTAAAGATTATGCATACGACAAATGCCGGATCTTTGGGACTGTTTGATTTTCAAAACGACTGCTTTGACTTGACGGCATTGTCAAAAGCTGAGATTCCCGTTGCTTGGCTACCTGGGGTGACCGCTTCCTGTATTCCCGTTGGAACCTACTGTGAAATTCCGGTATCCATTGCAATTGGAGACAATCAGGCGAGTTTTCTGGGTGCTGTACGTGATCCTTCAACAACAGCACTTGTCAATTTCGGTACCGGCAGTCAGATTTCGCTTTGGGCCATCGAAAAAAATATTGATATTGGTCGTGATCCATCTGTGGAATTGCGTCCATTCCCGGAACAGGGATGTCTTGTGAGTGGCTCGGCATTGTGTGGCGGTCGCGCTTATGCGATGTTGGAGCAGTTTTTTCGAGCCTATGTTGTCGCAGCCGGTTTGCCAGATCATGAACAGTACCAAACCTTGAATCGACTGGCCGTGCAAGGCCTTCGTGAAGAGCGCGAACGTGGAGAGCGCTTACACGTACAAACGACCTTCTGCGGCACGAGAGACGATGCATCGACAGCAGGTTCTGTGACGAATATCTACCCGAATCTAATGACTCCGCAGGCATTGGCAGCAGGTTTCGTCCGCGGTATGGCAGAGGAGCTTTACGCGATGTTTTCGATGATGCCGCATGACCATGTCAAGCAGCTCGTTGCATCTGGCAATGCAGTGCAGCGCAATCCGGCGTTACGGGAAGTCTTGGCGGATGTATTCAGCCTGCCGGTCTTGTTGCCCAAGCAGGAGGAAGAAGCGGCACTCGGTGCTGCAATCGTATCGGCATATGCAGCGGGATTGGTGGATTCCCTCCATGCCATGGGCGAATGGGTTATGTACCACTCAAAAATAGAAGAAAAACGCGAATGATAAGAACAGAAAGGATCATTTCCATGTTGTTTTCAAAAGAACCTTGGCATGTTGGCTTTACCGTTGTCGATACACGGTGTCAGATGCGGTTGACTAAAGACGGTGCTCCGGCACTAGAGGTCACAGCGGCGGAGGGAACGCTTGTGCTTTCTGCATGGTTTTCCGTCCATGAAGACCCTCTTTGTCTACGTGCAACGACAAAGACTGGTGACGATATTCGCGTGATTTATCGTCCGTACCGAATCGAGCTCTATGTCAACGATGTGCTCTGTGATGAAGAATGGCCTTGGGGTGATCCATGTTTTGCTGATGCTAAAACAGATGTCATGGCCGTGTCGCTTGTTTCCCTTCCTATGCCGGAGAGGACTAAGCAACTGAAGGTGCGTGGCAGTTTTGTACAGGCAGAAGGTTGGCGCCCAGGTAATGGCGTTTTTGTTGGTGACTGCATGCCTTATGCGCACAAAGATCGGTATCATGTTCTGTATTTGAAGGATCGCCATCACCATTCCAGCAAATGGGGGAAAGGTGCGCATCAATGGGAGCATATTTCCAGCCGCGATCTTATTCATTGGGATATTCATCCAATGGCAGTGGAAATCGACGATCCGATGGAAGGCTCAATCTGCACCGGATCTTGGATCTACCAAAACGGAAGTCATATCCTCTACTATACGGTGCGCCAATCCGATGGTTCTGCTTCGACCATTGAACGCTCAATTTCTGAAGATGGTTACTATTACCATAAGGACGCAGACTTCCGCTTCATCTTAAGCGAAAAATATGACAGAGAAGCTGCACGCGACCCAAAGGTGGTACGTGGGGAGGATGGTCTTCTTCATATGTTTGTCACGACGAGTGAAGTGGCAAATGGTCGCGGAGCTTTGGCACATTTGATCTCGCACGATGACGATACGTGGGGAGAGCAGGACAGCATATACATCGCGTCCGACGAAAGCCAGCCAGAATGCCCCGATTACTTCTCCTTTGGCGGTAGGTATTATTTGATTTTCAGTCATCGTGGCACCGCAGAGTATCGCATCTCTGACAAGCCGTTTACCGATTGGAAGATGCCTGAAAATCCGACGATTCCGTGCAGTTCGGTTCCGAAAGCAGCCATTTTCCAGGGCCGCATTATTTTTACCGGCTTTACGAGAACCGAAGGATATGGGGGCACGATGGCATTCTTAGAAGCCAAGACAGATGAGGCCGGAGAGCTGATCTATTTTGCCGTGCAGGAAATGCAAGCGCACGAAGAGGAGGCACGGGTGCTCGTCAATGAAGTTGATTGACACTATCCGCGGTGTGCGCGGAGTTGTTCTTCGTATTCGCGAACGTCGACGATACGGCCTTCTTTGATCGTGCTGAACGTCGAGACTCAGCGTATTTGTTAGTTCTTGTGAATCATTTGAAATGCGAAGGTTTTGATGTTGATGGTAACGAATTATTCGAAGCATCAAAGCATCGGAAGCGTCGAGGGTTTCGCTACGGTTGCGCCTGGATGCGCGGCATCCGACTGTTTGGATGACCCGATGTACGCTGCGACGGAGGGCGCGCCGTCAGCGAATATTCTTTAGGGGACAGACCCCAATTTATTCCGAATTCTCTATCTCCCTCTCTCTGGTGGAAAAACTGCATATAACATTTTAAAAGCCTGTCTTATTTTGTTCTACTGCTTTTCTTTTTCAGCAATCGTCAGTATGACTTCTTGCCATTGTGTTACTAATTCCAGAACCACAAACCGTCGACGAGCTGCACAGTTCCGTATTGTGTTGCGTTTGTGGAAAAACCAAGAATTCCGTTTCTTGGTGCTGTCCCCATGTTAATAAACACATGATCATTATGAACCGCAATATAATAAGGATTAAGATCCCGTATAGGTTTTGGGATTTTTACATCATACGGCCTTCTTTTTCGAGTTAAAACAATCGCGTGTTTGTGAACAACTCGATCGTGATCCCAATCGTCAGCTAACATCGCCCTATTGTCAATCAACTCACGACATGCATGAAGAATTGTTGAAAAATCCTGAACATATATCTGCTCCCGGACGTTCGCTGAATGATTTCTAACCACAAAAACGAAAGTAAACAAAGATAGAAAAAATACAACAGAAACAGACGTAATGACATGCACCATCTTCATACAAGCTCCTTTTCTAAGTAAATACTACTCATACAACACCCAATTTACAACACTAATAGACGGAGCTGCACATGGGAATATCACAGAGAGCAGGGTGCGTTGAGGATTATCTAAAATCGCGTCACAAATTCCAATTGCATTGTTCCTAAAACTTCCTATTGCATCTTGCCTAATTGTTGTACTTGAAAAATCCATGTAAATTATTTCCGCCC
>CAZUAY010000285.1:0-5095 GCA_964618405.1 uncultured Lentisphaerales bacterium | reverse complement strand
GATAACGTCTTGCGAACGTAATTATGTTGCGTAATCCGGATGGTTTGATGTAAAAATGAAAGAGAAAGGCACTAAAACAAGAGGAAAAGGCATTTAAGGGTGATCTGGGTATTCGTCCCATTTTCCACAGCAAAGAGACACGCATCGAAAGCCACGTTTCGTAGCCTTTATCGCTTACAGTCTCTCCGCTACACTCAGACTTTTACTCAAGCAATCGGCATCGGGGCTCACGCCCCGAGCTACGCTTGAGAAACTTTACGCTATTCAGATGATCGACGTACATTTCCCCATCAATGACAACAACCCTCTCGTCTTCTCAGGCTACACGCCACCCGAAACGGATCAGGAGCTCATTCTGGATGCGCTCCAGTGGAAACTCCCACCACAAAACCCGCCGAAAGTAACGGGAAATAGAAGTGTCGAAACAACAGATTTGGCGACAGACTTCTAACCTTTTTTTGTTGATTTGCAACGACTTAGGGCATCAAAACGGCGCGAATAGCGAAAGTCCGGTTAGTCCTCGACGAGCTCAGGGCATTTCGAAGCGAGTCGTTCCGCAAGAAACGGCTGGCATTTCCATGCATCCCGAAGATCGAGGTATTCCGCCAACGAGGTGTCTGTTCCGGTTCGTTTCGCGCGAACACCTTTAATCATAATGTTTCGGGCGGTGGACTCCTGATCGATGAACTCCATGACATTGGTCTTGTAGCCCATCACACGTAAAATTTGCGCACGGAAAGCATCGGTGAGCACATCGGCAAGGCGTTCTTTCAAAATTCCGTTTCGAAGAATCGCACGGTTCGGGCCGGTCGATCCCATTTTGGTCTGGAGCTCGTGCTGACAGCAAGGCGCACAGAGGATTGCAGAGGCCGACTGCTCCACGCCGAATGCAAGCGCTTCATCCGTAGCTTTGTCACATGCATGAAGACTGAGCACCATATCAGGAGCGACCTCTGGTTTGTAGGTCGCAACGTCTTGTGAGAAAAATTCGATGTTGTAATTCCAATCCATTGATTCCGCCATCCGACGACAAGATGCGACGATCTTCTCATTCCAATCGATTCCAGTCAGCCGGATTGACACCCCTCGGGTTGCTTCTAAAAAGGCCTTTGCACTGAAGGAGAGGTATGATTTTCCGCATCCGATGTCGACGATGCGCACGTCTCGGCCTTCGCAGTTTTTCAATTCACCGAAGGTTGTATCGAGGATGCGAAGAAATTCGTTTACCTGCCGATATTTTGCGTGCATAGAGGGCTTGATGCTTCCCGTGCTGTCGGCAATGCCTAGGACGACGAGGAGCTTGGCAGAATCGAAACGGGTGAGGGGATAGTCTTTTTCGCGGTCATGAGCGCGAGTTTTCTCTGGGTCGCGGCCGAGGGTTCCCTTGCTGCGTGAAACTAATACTCGACCTTTTTTGGAGATTCGGCAGTGCAGATCTTGATCCGCCGTCATCACATGGGCCTCGTCAACAGGCTTTTCGCGCAGCATGCCCAGCAGGGTCTTCATTGCCTCACCGCGCGAGAGATTTGCGGATTCAGAAACTTTGACGAATTGCCATAAGGTGTCGCCTTTGACCTCAATGGCGCGAATGCGCAGATCCTGATTGTCTCCAGGGCCGATAGGCTCTTTGAATTTGATAGTCGAGGAGATGAATGACTGGACATCGAAGATCATTTTCGACATCTCGTTGACGGTGTCGCGCCATTCCTTGTTGAAATTGTCAGTTTTTTTATTCATATTCAATTAAAAGAATTTCCCAAATCCGATACGGATTGTCGTTTCCGTTGCCAACGTGATTGACCCCGAAACGATATAGTCGCTGAAGGGTGAGTACCAGCCCGAGACCGCAATGCCGATCGGATGTGTTTTATCTGCCGAAAGATCGTATGCCTCGTCTAAAATTTGAATTGAACCACTAAACGATGCATCGGTGTAGAGGTCCAAAATAACATAGGCTCCCACACCCCAATATATTGACGTGTAGTCGATACCTCCGAGAGCCGAAAATGACAACTCACTCATGTCCAGTGTTTCGGAGTAACGATCAAATGAATACTCGGTAAGCGTTGTTCCCGGAGGGAGCGGATCGGGCGCAGCCGGATCCGTGCCGGCTTGGTCTGGAGGAATGATTTGGCCATGGCGCGTGAATACCGTTGCATTCATATCGAAGGAAAGGCTCTCGTATGTGACATAGCCTCCGAAATTGGCATTCCAATTACCATCAATGACAAAGGAATAAAGATACCCGCCTGAAAGGGAAAAACCTGTCCCGCCAGCTAGCCCGAGGTCGGAGAGATACGTATCGTTTGGCACAATAGCACTACCCGTTTTGGCGTCAGTGATAAGGGCACCGTCAAGAAACCAGTTTTTCAACATCCCCGTTAGACCAAAACGCGTCGACTCAATATTCGCCCCACTGTTCCCAGCATATTGACCCACAGACCAATCGTATTTTGCTTTATGCATCGGCTCGAGCCATATCAAGGCAGCGGCTGGATACGTGCGCTTCTGCATCGCGAAGCCTTGAGGCCTGTTCAGATGGTCGGCGGGGTTCGTGCTCGGCAATGGCTGCCGCTCCCATCCCTGCGGAACTTCAGCTTTGGGTATGGGCTCTTCGATTCGTCTGACCGGCACGGTGGACAGAACAGGTTTTACCTCTGAAGGATTGTTCCCTAAAAAATATTCAATTTTCGAAATGATCAAGGCTTTCTTGCCAAGATCGATGATCCGCTGGCGTTCAAAGCCGTAGGGCCCATAACGCTGGGATGTTGCCGCATCCGAGAAAAGAATTTCGCCAGGTTTTGATGTGAGAACGATCCAGTTACCGCCTACTGCGGAAAACCGGACGCCTGGGCTTGCAAGAATCGGCCCTGTGGTCGTTCCTGTCAATGTTTCCGTTAACCAGAACATTCGCTGGTTCTCCGCTGTGGCTACCGTTACCTGTAAAATTACTCCTAGCGCGAGAATCAGTACTCTTATTCCTTGTCGCTTCATATCAATTCCTTCCGCATAATATAATCGTTTTTTTCAAAGCCGCCTCCAATGTCAAATCGGACACTCTCTTTAACGAAAAATCCAGCTCTGCTGTACGACTTGTGAGCGCGAGCATTTGCTTTGTTTACGTTCAGTTCAACCGCCGTAGCTCCGGCTGTGCTCGCTTGTTTGAACACGTGGTTGATGAGTTGGTTCCCGATGCCCTTGCTCCAGTAGTCGGGAAGTAGATAGATTTTGTGCAAAATGACGACACCCTCCGAATTCGGAAAAAGATTATATGAGATATAACCAATGTTTTTGCCTTGTGACTGGACAAAGAAAAAAGCGGTGCCTGCCGCTGTTTCGCGTCGAATGGTCTCAGGAGCATACATCTTCGCCAACATATAGTCGATCTGTGCCCGAGTCACGATATCCTTAAAACAAATGGGCCAGATAGTCGAGGCAAGTCCGAATAATGTTTCGATATCGGTATCCGACTCAACCTTTTTGAGGTCGAGTGCAATCACATCGGGTTGAGCTAGTGCGTTCATTCGGTGTTGAATGTAAAGAGGTGGAGTGGGCTTAAACGTGTTAGATGTCGGTCTTGCCGTGCCAAGGTTGAGAATCACTACAGAGTTCGATCGTGACAGGTCCTTCGTTGATAAGCGCAACCTTCATTTCAGCGCCGAAGACTCCCGTGGCGACCTTGTCAGCACCGAGTCGCGTACGCATTTCGTCAACGAAGTCATCGAAAAGTACTTTGGCTTTGGCTGGATCGCCTGCAAGCGTGAAGCCTGGACGATTGCCTTTCTGGGTGTCGGCATAGAGGGTGAACTGGGATACCAGTAGGACACTTCCTCCAGTTTGAGAAATCGAGAGGTTCATCTTGCCACCTTCGTCTTCGACGATGCGCAACGCGACAAGTTTCGCGGCAAGAAATTCAACGTCTTTCCTTGCATCGTCATGCCTGCACCCTACCAGCACCAGATAGCCAGCACCAATGGAGCCTGTGCAACTTCCATCGATGGTAACCGATGCTTCGGAAACTCTCTGAATAATCAGCTTCATGCTTCTCAATTCCTCTGTAGTAAATTAAGCCTTGAAGTGTAACATTCCCTTGGCATCCATTCAAGCAATACCCCCAGAAACGTAGGGCCTATACGGCAAGAAAAAACACGAGCATCGAGAAGCGTCCCGCTGAGGTAGAAGACAGGCTCGTGGCAGGCCACCAGGAGATCGACTTAGTCGTCGTCGGCGTAGGCACAAAGGCTTGTTTGCTGACCCTTAGGGAGCGAAAGACTAGGATGCTCTCTATTTCATTTGCCACGGACCAAGGACGCGGACGTTTTTCCAAGGACGTCGTTCTCCACCTGCAAATTTAAATTCTCCGGCGCATAGACATAGAGGGACGCGGATTGGTTTCCCTCGGGACCTTCTAAATAAAGGACTCCATTTTGAAAACTGCCCGTGGTGCTGGTGGCGTTGGGGATGGCGATCTACCATTTGACCTGCGGATTCCGGCTGACACCCCCATAATGGGTCTTCAGATAATAAAGAGACGGTCATATTTGACCGAGCATGTTAGAACCGTGTCGAACACCTATTTCCGTTTCATAGTCGAACCTCCGTGCCACCTGAAGACGAATTCCGTGAAATCCATGCTTTTCAAACGAAACCTACTTCACTAACTTGAAGGGTAACCTCGCTTCGCTCGGTAGCTTGATCACATGGGGGAAAGCGCAATGAACAACCCTTGTTTCTTGTACCGTACCTTTTCCACCTGTACCCACAGGACGATTCCGGCCTCGCCGAGGCCAGCCACAGGGGAGAAGTTGCGAGTTGTGAGTTGCGAGCCACAGGGGAGAAGTAGCGAGTTGTGAGGGGGCAAGCCAACCATCGGGGGGAGGGGTTAAAGTATTTTGCGGGGGTGACGCCTATAGATCTGCTGTGCTATCAACCCAGTTGTCGCAATAAGCGCGGTGCGGTTTTAAACACAGAGAGTTGGAGACACAGCGATTGAGCCACTGGGAGCAGATGCTTCCAGCCTGTGCAGGAACGGCAGACGAGTGAAGTAAAAGGAGCGGGGGTTTTCCAACCCCCGTCGTGTCGGGGACAGGAATGT
>CAZUAY010000284.1:0-5157 GCA_964618405.1 uncultured Lentisphaerales bacterium | reverse complement strand
CGCCGTGGGAATGCTCGTGATGCTCATGCTTGTGCTCGCCGTGGGAATGCTCGTGATGCTCATGCTTGTGCTCGCCGTGGGAATGCTCGTGCACCGCCGCCTCTGCGTGTCGAGCGTGATGATGTTCCTCGTGAGCTAAAACCACATCGAAATCGCAACCTTCCATGCCGTGCGACAGACTCCGTGTCACCCCATACGTAAAGCCCTCCAATTGAATGCTGGTTAAGACAGCGTCTAGTTTTTCACGATTTGCGCCGAGATCGAGCAGCGAGGCCACTGTCATATCGCCACTGATTCCAGAAGCGCATTCCAAATAAAGCATTTTCTTTTTCATCGTTTCCTCTCAACTAATCGATTGATCTGCGCCGCTAGATAACCGGCACCGAATCCGTTGTCGATATTGACTACGGACATTCCTTCTGCACACGAATTAAGCATCGTCAGAAGCGGAGCGAGGCCTTCAAATGACGCCCCGTAACCGACCGAAGTTGGCACTGCAATAACGGGCACATCGACGAGGCCAGCCACGACACCGCCTAGCGCTCCTTCCATGCCAGCAACAGCAATGACAGCATTCGCCTTTCTAATTTCATCAACTTTCGAGAGCAGACGGTGAATCCCGGCAACACCCACATCGTAATGACGTTGCACAACGGCACCGAAGAATTCAGCAGTCTGCGCTGCCTCTTCTGCGACCGGCATATCGGCCGTACCGCCTGTACACACAGCCACGTTCCCGATTGCAGATATTACATCTCCGCTCCTCTGCACCAGCAGCCGCGAGCAGGCGTCATACTGGATATTAAGCTGATTTTCGCAAAGATACTCGTACTGTTCGGGAGAACAACGGCTACCCAGTACGGAGCGATTGTTGTCACGGAAAGCTTGTAAAATTTTAAGAAGCTGCGTGTTTGTCTTGCCAGGGCAATACACAACCTCACCAAAGCCCCGCCGGAGTTCTCGTTGGAAGTCGAGTTTAGCAAAACCGAGATCTTCGTAAGCCGGGGCTTTTAATTTTGTGGCGGCCTCTTCGGCTGAAAGACTTCCGTCGAGCAAGGCCTTGAGGATGGCCTCAATCTGCATTAGGCCTTATTCTTTCTTGCAAAAGGCAGCGCAAAAGCGAAAGCAATCACGAGGACGACTGCAACTCCGATTGCCCCAGCAAAACCTGCGGAAAGGAATTCGTTGGAAATGCCTCCTAACAGGTAATCGGGCAATGGGGCGTGAGTGAATGCCGGAGCGTTTGGAAGGAGATGGAAACGATCCATCGTCCACTCGAAAGCATCTGGGAAAGCTGAAGCAAAAGGCGCTACAGCAATGCACGAAACGATGAGACCAGAGAGAACGGCGTAGGCACTTCTTGACGTCGTTTTTTCACTTGTGAAAGCGCAAGCCTTGACGAGCAGCACCGTTGCGAAACCTTCAACCACGGCAAGCACGGTATGAACGGCAACGAGTGTACCAAGGGCTGGAGCGGTCGCCTTACCCGATACCGCCAACTGAACGCAAAGGGCAAGCACAGCAAGCTCAACAGAGACGCCCGCCGCGATACCAGTAGCCAGATTGCGATTGACATTCCGGCCGATCAACGTCTGGCGGAGAAATCCACCAACACCAGCACCGATAATCGCCATATTCAAAATATTGGCTCCCAGCATCATCAGACCACCATCCGCAAACAAAAGCGTTTGGATGGTCAGCACGAGTGCTAGTGAAAGCACACCAGCAGGAATTCCGAGAATTGAAGCAGCAAAAACGCCTGCGATCAAATGGCCAGAGATGCCATCGAAGATCGGGTAGTTAAGCATCTGAAGCCCGAAAACGGTTGCACTCACTAGGGCGAAGCGACCTGCTGCCGGCGCTAATTTTTTAAACTTAACGATTAAGGCGGCAGCAGTACCAACGCCTGCGATAGCAACGGCAGCCGTTATTGGACAAATGGGGCCAAGAAGCATTTCAGTAGGGACGTGCATTTTTTGATCTCCGGACTAGGTCTCGTGAAAAGACAGTTAAGGTTGAAACGGTGAATTCTTTGTGTTGGGTTATCCATAGCCATAAAGCGACACACGGATAATGAAGTTTTTTTCTTCAATGCCGTAGAAGTATACTAATTCACGGGCTTTTATTCAATCAAAACAAGAATGATTAGTTTGCTGAGTGATGACTTCGTGACCTGGCAAACTAACTGCGCCTCCCGTTAGCGGGAAAGGCACAGTTAGTTTGCGAATCGACCTGAGTGATGACTTGGCAGACGAATTCCGCTTCCAAGCGGCATCCTATTTCATGTAGCGTGAAAGAGCTCTTTGGCGTGGTAGCTACTTCGGACGAGGGGGGAGCTCATCACGCCTTTAAATCCCATTGCCTCTGCGCGAACCTTCCAAGCTGCAAACTCGGCGGGGGGCACATATCTTGTCAACGGATAATGCGCCTTCGTGGGTGGCAGATATTGTCCGATCGTCAAAATGGACACGCCAGCGGAGCGAAGGTCGCGGAGCGTTTCAGCAATTTCATCTTCTTCCTCCCCAAGGCCAAGCATGATCCCTGATTTGACAGGAATTCCATTCCCAAGCCGAACGGCATTGCGAAGCACCGCTAGCGAACGATCATACGTGGCGTCGCTACGAATCGCACTCGAAAGCCTTCGAACCGTCTCAATATTATGATTAAAAACTTCCGGTTTCGCCGTTAAAACATGCATAAGGGCAACTTCTGACCCTCCGAAATCCGGCGTTAGCACCTCGACACCTGTTTCAGGACAGAGCTGTTTGATACGAGTAATCACTTGGTAAAAGCAGTCAGCACCACCATCGGGAAGATCATCTCGCGTCACGCTGGTCACGACGACAAATTTCAGCCCGAGGCGTTGAACGGCTTCGGCAAGTCTATCCGGTTCATCCGCCTCGGGAGGCAGCGGACGAATTCCGTGACTAATGGCGCAGAATCGACAGTTTCGCGTACAGGTGTCGCCCATAATCAAAAACGTCGCCACACCCTGTGAAAAGCATTTCCCTAAATTTGGGCACAGCGCATTAGCGCAAACCGTGTTGAGGTGAAGATCCGAAAGGATCTCAGTAACGTGTTTCTGACTCTCCGAGGATCCTTGGACCCTCAGCCAGTCTGGGAAACGCTGATGCGGTTCATTCATGGCTTCTCTCCATCAATTTTCGGTGCTTCGGCAGTCTTCCATCATGATTCCAATCACGATTTTCGTACTGTTCTGTTGATTTGAATTCGATCTCTGCAAGCAAAGTTGCCCCTGGCGTCCACAGCGTATATTCAGCGTTGGCGGAACATTCAAACGCCCTCAAAATGGTTGTTTTCATCTGGACCCAATCCCCAGCTGCAGCCTCTAATTTAACGCTGCCTTGGTTTAACATGCCTTTATTGCAGCGGAACTGGGCAGCTCCCGCATACTTAATACCCGTCGGTCCCATGATATCGAAGCGACTCGGCGAGCGAAAACACTGCATCGTTCTTGGGTCGACGCCAGCATCCTTGTTCTCTTTCAGAAATGTCCCCGATTCCAACTGGGCAAGGATTGCCTGATGAATAAATTGGTAGCTTGTTTTCATGTCCAACAAAGCAAGCGTGTGATCAACAGGAAGGACAATCGTATAAGTCAAGTCGCCATCATGCCAAACCACACCGCCTCCAGTCGGACGACGTACTACCGTATACCCTTCTGGAATATTAGCAGGATAATGCTGGGAGCGACCAAAGGAAACGGAAGGACGATCCCATTGGTAGATGCGCAGGAGGGGCTTACTCAATTCCGCACTATGCTCCAGCATCACATGATCTGCCGCCATGTTGAAGAATGGAGAATGTGCACCATCCAGCCAGAGCAACCAAGGCTCAACTGAAAGTAGTGTTAATTCGTTGTATGGGATCTGCATAAATGAAAAAGGGCTGTATCCTGATAACTTCGTACGGTGGCAATTGCAATTAGTGCTATCACGACCGCCATCATACTCTCTTAGGACCGCTTTCATCAAGTTCAAGTTGGGAGTGATTCGTAATCGGTCAGGCACCGTCCAGATTTTAAATACGATCTCCGCACGAGCCTTGTCGACCCAGATGGTTTCCCATTCGCAACATGGGCAAAGCTGACCAAAAAAGTCATGACGCGGGGAAAGTCGCTACTCGCTCCCGGTGAGGCGCAAGGTGAACGTGTTTTGCGGGACGTACTCATGGAACATCTGCGGGAATTTCGAGCGGTCGATGCGGTGGCTTCTCAACTGGTCATCGGGGCTGGAATGGAATACTTGCTCAGCCTCCTCACCAAAATCACCGGCCCCGATGTCCTGTATGCGCTCGAAGATCCAGGCTACGTAAAGAACCGACGCATCCTTCAAAACAATCGTGTCCCCTACACCCTACTCGGCATGGATGATGCCGGCATGAGACCGGACTTATTAAAGAGCAGCGGTGCTGACATTGCCTACATTACGCCAACGCATCAATTCCCCATGGGAACAACCATGCCCGTCGGACGCCGCCTCGAGCTCATCGCGTGGGCTGAGGAGAAGGCTGGCCGATACATTATCGAAGATGATTACGACAGTGAATTTCGTTATTCGGGAAGACCGATCCCTTCGCTGTCAGGGCTCACCTCTAGTGAAAAAGTCATCTACATCGGCACCATGTCTCGCTCAATTGCACCCTCGGTTCGTATTGCGTATATGGTGCTGCCCCAAACGCTCTTGCAAGAATACAGGCAACGTTTTGAAGGCTATTCCTGCACAGTCTCGGTTTTCGAGCAACTCACGCTTGCCGAGTTCATTGCGGGCGGACATCTCGTTCGCCACTTAAACCGCGTGCGCACGCTGTGCCGGAAACGTCGCGACCTGCTCATCACACTTCTTAAAGCCGCATTCGGCACACGCGTTCGCATTAGCGGATCTAATATCGGATTACATTTACTCGTTACGCTCAGCGGAGGTCCAGGGGAAAAGGGCATGAAAACGCGTGCTGCCAAAGAAGGCATTCGCCTCACCGGTGTTTCTGAATACGCGGAGCGGGTCGACACCGTCATTCCCCGCAACACCGTTGTCATGGGCTACGCCGCATTGAAGGAAAACGACATTGCCCAAATCGTCAAACTCCTCGCATCGGCCTGGGCCTAAAACAGAGCTACTTCGCGATTGAACAAGGACC
>CAZUAY010000283.1:0-5170 GCA_964618405.1 uncultured Lentisphaerales bacterium | reverse complement strand
CGTCAGTACCGCGCAATGGCAATGGGCGGCTCCTTGGCGTCCGTCATTCGGTCCATGTGCTATGTGTTGCGTTTGAGCCACGGGCCCCTCAAGAAGACCGTCTGGTTTGATGTTAAACACGCCAATCCAACCCTTAGCGTATTCGGCATAAACGAGCCTCCGCCCATCATGCGAGAGCGAAATGTGACAAGGGACGGTTGGCGCACAAGCGTACTCTGCAAGTTTGATGAGCTCAGAGCCCTTGACAGCATAGACCGTCACACCGCCCGTGACACCGTTGGCGTCCGGCGCGACCCGTTGGGCTGCATACAGAAACTTCCCATCGTGGGAGATGGCCAGATAAATTGGATCTTGCGCATCATCGATCTGGCTCAACTGGCGAATCTCGCCTGTTTGCGCATCGATGTCGAACACGCGGAGGCCAGCCTTGACAGACCCTGCTTCCGACCCGACGTAGAATTTGTACTTTTTATTCTCGGGCCCGTTACCACTCGTCTCCATCTGGCCCTCCAGTGGAATCAGCGTAGACTTCTCCTCAGCCAGCACGGAGCCTTGTAGGGCCGTGCTCAACGCCAGTACTGGTAGAAGCTTGGTAACCGCATTCGTTCGTAATTTCATTTTAGGTTTTTTTCGAAGATGATCAGTCAGATCCATCCCATCAAACACCCGTAGAGCCGAAGCCGCCGAGGTTGCGGGCAGTATCGGAGAGGGTATCAATCTCTTCGATTTGAACGCGAATCACAGGACAGATGACCATTTGCGCGATGCGCATACCTTTCTTAACCTCAAAAGGCTCTTTACCGAGGTTAATCGCGATAATGCAGACTTCACCGCGATAGCCTTCGTCAATAGTTCCTGGCGTATTCAAAATTGTGAGCGCATTGCGAGCGGCGAGCCCACTCCGCGGACGCACCTGCGCCTCGGTTCCGGGAGGCAACTCGATTGCAAAGCCGATTCGAATCGTCGCCCAGTCTCCGGGCTGAAGAACAAGGTCTTGCACGGAACAAAGATCGAGCCCTGAATCATCGGGATGGGCGTATTGCGGAATGATAGCATCAGGGGATAATCGCTTAATCTTGAGCTTCATGGAATCTTACAATATCGGTTCAATATCGACTTTATAGTCGAGGTTCACAGGAGCACCCGTCGAAGTGGGGTCGCGCTGCACCGCATTCCTTGGTATCGAATTCTTGAAGTAGAGCAAAACGCGATTCTTGTCGAGAATCTCGACATCCACGGGGAACGTCGTTTTGGAAGGAATTGAAACCTCAATGGTTTCGTCAGACTTGATCCCTTCGCAATCAAAATCCGCTACAGGCTTATAGGAATCGGAACCGAAGACAACGACCGACATTGGAAAGACGACTCCTTGGGGATGAGAGACCTTTACCACGCCAAATTGCCCAGGAGATTGGCGTTCGATTACCGTAGCAGAGAATGTGTGGTTTCCACCGACCACTTGAATTCTAGGCAACGCAAGAAAATCCGTCTTGGGACCGATTTTCGCGATTGTATTACCGTAGGTCATGGCAAAATCGATCTTCGCTTCTTTGGCTGCCTTAGCAAGAGCAGGAGAATATTTCCCGAATGGATAGCTGAAAACAGTCGTCTTCACACCTGTTGCGCGTTTGATGTCGGTACGGGAAGCGCGAATCTCGTTGAAAGGCTTCTCATGACGGGTGAGGTCGACGAGGTTTCGGGTATGGCCGCCGAAGCTGAAAACGTCTGCTTTCAGTGCATCTCGGACCTCGGCCCACGACATCATGGCGATGCCATTGAGGGCACGACTTTCGTCTGGTTTTCGCCCGATATAGGTCGTTGCGAGATTAACCACGGCCGTAAAATTTTGCTCTTTGAGAATAGGAGCTACCGTAGTTTGCAAATCCCGATAGGCCTTATCAAACGTGATCATCAGGGGCAACTCAGGCAACGCAAGGCCCCAAACCTTATAGGCTAGAAGACGCTCAGGAGATACCGTTTTATAGCCATTTGCCGAAAGGTCCCGCATCTGTTGATAGAACAGATTGAGCGGAACTGTGTCCTTATCCTCAGAAGTCTGTGCCACTCGCTCGTAAAGCAGGATGGGAACGTCAACCGTTGGGAGAAACCTCGCGCGGATGCGCAGACCGCTCGCGAGTGCTGCCAACGTCAATGCCAGCGCAATGATTGTATTGTAGAGAGCTTTTTTTTTCATAGCGTATAGAAATTCTCAGCAGATTCATCGTTTGGCAAAGTGCTTCAGGTAGGCTTCAAAACCGCTTCGTGAATCGTCCGGCCATCTGCGAGAACCGGAGTTGCCCGCTCTCGCCACTGGCGGCGACGTGCATGGACGATGATGACATAACCTCGCGCCCACAAGGTGAAGAAATCAAGTTGCTCGGCAAACCAATATTTTAACCGAACCCTTGCCGAGACCTCTTCCTCCTCCATGCCCGCCATGAGCATTTGGTATTCGTGGATCCGGATCATTTCGACGAAGAAACCAGAGTATGAATCGACGGAGATGACATCAAAACCTGTCTTCAAGAATCGAAATAAACCCCGTTCGGTATAACCGCCACCAATCATGCCACCCACCGATTTCTGCGCACGGTTCCGAAGGACATTGATGAAGCTGAAGCTCTTCCGATACTGGGTGCTGATGATGAGCTGCCCCGCGGACTTTAAAACTCGATTACATTCTCGGATAAAGAATTCTGAATCTTGCATCGCCGCAAGCATCCCGAGCGAAACAACAACAACATCGAACGAATGCTGTTCGAAGGGAATCGTTCCATTGGCATCCAAACAAACGACTTCCGATTCAAGAAATTGACTCGCCTCCTCCGCAAACTCAGGAGAACGCGCAATGGTGGCCCAAACACCGCCGGATTCTCGGAGAAATGCAGACATGACAGGACTCGGCATGCCAATGTCAAGCATGACCATTCCGTCGTTTTTTTTGGAAGGCAAACACTTGATAACGGCATCAAGCTCAAGCCTGTAGGGAAGACGACTTCGAAACCGGTTAAAAAGCGTCTGCCCCTCTGGAGAAAGCGAACTGATATTCATGCGCACGATGGTATCAATTGAACAGGGAAAGTGTCAATAGTGGATTTGGACAGCACGAGTCATTTTTATAAAAAATGACTCGTGCTAAGTTGCGAGTTGTGAGTTGCGAGTCTACGCAAAATGAAAAAGTCGCTAAGTGGGTAACCCAAAAAATTGAGTTTTCCCACTAGCGACTAGCAATGAGCGACTGCTTTAGCCAAGACGATTCTCAAGATCCTTGAGTTGCGTCTTAAGGGCCGCAGGCAACTTCGAACCGAAGGTTTCGAAATGCTTCTTGATGGCCGGGACAACGCCCTTCCAGCCTTCGATGTCACAGGAGAGCAGGAGCTTCTTGTCTTCGTCGGTCATGTTCAGACCCTCGAAATCGATGTCCTTCGGGAGGTTCCCGATTGGAGTCGAAATGACGCTTCCTTTGCCTTCGCAACGCTCGAAGATCCACTTGAGCACGCGGCTGTTCTCGCCGAATCCCGGCCAGAGCCAGTGACCATCTGGCGCCTTACGGAACCAGTTGACGTAGTAGATCTTCGGCAGCTTGGCACCCTGCTTCTTGCCGATGTTCAGCCAGTGGCTGAAGTACTCGCCCATGTTGTATCCGCAGAACGGAAGCATGGCGAACGGGTCGAAGCGGAGCTCACCGACGACACCGGCTGCTGCTGCAGTCTTCTCGGAAGCCATGGTCGCGCCGAGGAACACGCCGTGTTCCCAGCTCAGGGCTTCGTTCACGAGAGGAACGACGCTAGCGCGACGGCCACCAAACAAGAAAGCACTGATTGGCACACCAGCGGGATCTTCCCACTCCGAAGCGATAACCGGACACTGTCCAGCAGGAACCGTGAAGCGTGCGTTCGGGTTAGCGGCCTTGACCTTCGAACCCTTCTTCCAAGGACGACGAATCCAATCGACGCAGGTCTCGGGAACCACGTCACCACCCTCCCAGAATATGTCACCATCCTCTGTGATCGCGCAGTTCGTGAAGATCGAGTTACCCTTGTTGATCGTGCGCATCGCATTTGGGTTGGAGTCCATCGACGTTCCAGGAGCGACACCGAAGAAGCCGGCTTCTGGATTGATCGCACGGAGCTGACCCTTCTTGTCGAACTGCATCCAAGCAATATCGTCACCGATCGTCTCAACCGTCCAGCCTGGGATGGTTGGCTCCATCATCGCGAGGTTCGTCTTGCCGCAGGCGGACGGGAATGCCGCGCCGACGAACTTGACAACACCCTTGGGGTTCGTGAGCTTGAGGATGAGCATGTGCTCAGCGAGCCATCCCTCATCACGAGCCTGAACGCTAGCGATACGAAGCGCAAAGCACTTCTTGCCGAGCAGCGCGTTGCCGCCGTAGCCAGAACCGAAAGAAAGAATCTCGCGGGTGTCTGGGAAATGCGTGATATACTTGTTGGTCGGATTGCAAGGCCATGGGACGTCTGCCACACCTGGCTCAAGAGGAGCACCAACGGAGTGGATGCACTTGACAAATTCGCGACCCTCATCGATGCGCTCAAGAATCTTGTCCGAAACACGAGTCATAATCATCATGTTGCAGACAACGTAACCGCTATCGGTGAGTTCAATGCCGTATTTTGCAATCGGCGAATCAACAGGACCCATCGAGAACGGGATCACGTACATCGTGCGACCCTTCATACAACCCTTGTAAAGACCGTTCTGCTTGCCGCACAGAATCATCTTCATTTCAACCGGATCACACCAGTTGTTGGTCGGACCCGCAGCAGCCTTCGTCTTCGAGCAGATAAACGTGCGCTCTTCGACACGGGCAACGTCACCCACGTCTGAACGAACGGCGTAGCTGTTCGGCTTTTTCTTTTCATTCAGTTTAATGAACGAACCTGCGTTGACCAGCTCGTTTGCAACTTTGTCATACTGCTCCGTGGAGCCGTCACAAATAACGACTGCATCCGGCGTGCAGAGGTCGATCCAACCCTGGAGCCACTGCTTCAGGTCTTTGTTCTTCAAGGTGCTAATGTCCATGTTTTTATCCTTAGGGGTGTGTTGTTTTATAAATCCTTCTACAGAGAGTTCACTCCCTCTGCTGTATGGCGTAAGAAGTATAGAGCTTTTTTTAAAGGTTTGAAAGAAAAAAATTTGGGCGTGAAAA
>CAZUAY010000282.1:0-5214 GCA_964618405.1 uncultured Lentisphaerales bacterium | reverse complement strand
ATGTAAATCCCTTCCGTGGTTAATCCCTCTCTGAAATTTTGTCCACGAAAAGCAACACTGAAAAACACAGAAGGAGAAAGAGAAGTGCGCAGTGTCTAGGAGTCTTTTAGAAGTCTGTCTCTTTTTTAAAAAAATCATGAAGTTTCACCTGTCTGCCGTGCCGGCACAGGCAGATGTGTTTCATGGTTTAAAATCCACGCAGAGTGACAACCCAGCTTCTTGCCCATCACAGCCCTTCTGGCGCGCTCTTCACGCACGAGGGTAGATCGGCGATGCTGAAGAAGGGAATACTATCTGCGACTCTATTTCAGTAATTAAGATCTTTTAGTGAGTTCTGGACGCTTTGACGCTTTGACACAGGGGAAAAGAATCCGAGCCAGCGAAACGGACTCTCAAAAATTCATAATTCGTAATTCGTAATTCATAATTTCTCACGGCTGCCGCCCTCGCGGAAGAGAATCAACACGCGGCCATAGATCTGATGCTCAGCAAGCACCTTGGGGGCTTCGTCGTCGCGCTGGTAGTTCCTCTATTTGCCCAAACCTTTGCCAACAATATACATTTCATCTGGGTAGACCGTAGGAAGAGGCTCGTTCAGTCTTTTGAGTTCGTAAAGAATGTATTTTGTATTCGGAGAATGGTTTTTACTCGGCTTATACTCATGCTTCAGCAAGTCTGCTTTTGTTATAATCGAATACCCATTAACCGAGAAGTATAAAGGCTCGTCTTTTCGACGTTTGAGAATAAGTCGGGAAACCGCTCGTAATTCATCATTTTTTTCTATTTCTTCACTCGTTACAGGATAATTATAGAGATTGTTTTCTAAGATCCAATCACGGCAGCTCTTGCGATAGGTTCCCAGCAAGATAACCGGATGTTTGTTAACAACAAAAAGTCCAATCGGATCAAAAAGCGTTAACTGCACTGGCTGTCGCTGAAAATGAGATTCGTATAACTCTTCACCCTGTATATCGGGCTTCTTTTCGTCTACCTCAACTGGATTTGTTGAAACGCGTTGCATCGCCTCAACGACCGATTTCATTACATGCCAAGCTAATACTGGAGGTATTGCATTTCCGAGTGCTTTGTATTGTTTGGCTTCTGTCCCAGTAAGACGATAGGAATCTGGGAACGACTGTATGCGAGCGACTTCGCGAGGTATAAAGCGGCGATATTTTCCGTCAATGCATAACACAGGGTCTGTACTGTTCAGGCTTACCTTGGCAAGATGTGCACCAACAGTACCGCACGGTAAATCTAAATTCTGGACTCTTCCTTTGTTCATTTCCTTTTTGGCAGCTCGCATTCCTTGGATTGCTTTATCGCTAAAATAATACTTTGTAGCGATCTCATTTTCCGAGAAAACAACATCGCGGAGTGTTGGGAATTCAACGATGGGTGTTGGATGCCTAAATGCTTCAAGTACTCGTCGATCTTTAAATCCAATAATAAACACGCGCTCACGCCGCTGCGGAATACCATAGTGAGACGCATTCAAAAGAAAATGAATTGCATGATAACCACAATTCCGTAATGACTCCATTATCACAGGAAATGCTTTTGAGTTATTTGCAGATAAAATTCCTTTTACATTCTCACAAATAAAACCCTCTGGCTGATGTGCTCTTAAAAACCGGCACACTTCTTCAAAAAGCGTACCTTTGTCGCTATCTTTGATTCCGAGGCGTGGCGGATTTTGTGCCACGATGGAGAAGCTCTGGCATGGAAATCCTGCCGTTAAAATATCATAGTCCCCAATGGTCGAAGTATCAACTGTTCTAACATCGCTTCTGTCAATCTTTATTGAAAAATTATCATCGAACAGATCACATGCGCCAGCATCAAAATCATTGGCGTACACAAGTTTTACGGGGTGTTGCTTATGCCAATTCCCCAAAAAGGAAAAGCCGCCCAAAATCCCAACGTCAGTTCCTCCACATCCTGCGAATAACGATGCGATTCTCAACGTACGCATAATAGCTCCACAAACTCTCCGGCATCGTCATTAAGAATGATATCAGCACCATCTCGTGGCACCATTCTAATCTGATCGTTCTTGTATTTTTGGACAGGGTTTTGTACAAGAAATAGCTTGCATCCATCATCACTGATTTGTAACCGGTAGATATAATATCGATCTCCGCAGGCTTCTGCCACTCGCCACTCGTTCGTGGTCAAATGTATTCGGTTGAAACTCAGAGGTGCTTTACTAATTGAGGTTTTAACCTCTATCATACGGTCGATTTCAGTGTCGGCTTCAATTGATTTGATATCATAGCCAACGGCTAGATGAGTCGGCATCCGTTTTATGAGATGGATTAAATCTTTCCGTTCCGCAGCCGTCAAGCGAAGCTTCTCGTGAACAAGAGTTAGGTTTTCTCCTTGATCTCCTGTTTCTTTAGTTCCGACATTATCATCAGAACGTTTAGGAACTGATGGCAGATTTATGGGTGGGACTTCTGAGTCCGATAAACCGAATGTTTCAATCAATGTAAAAAGTTCTTTGTAACACGCCTCAACATATCTAAACCAACAGATCTCTTTCGAATAAATTGATTTTAGATCATCAGACTTTGAGTATTCATCAAAAAAAACAGGAGAACGGCTTATTAATTTGAGTAACGAAGTCGTATTATCCTTTCTATAGTATCTGCCATCTGTATCCTTTTTTGCCAAATCTGCAAGGACAAGATAGTCCAAAATATCTCCTGCATATCGCACGACATCGCCTCGTTTATCGTATTCGATATTAAGCTTTCTGTTTTCTTTTATTCGATTTGCTGTTGCTTGAATTTTTTCATGATCACGAATTACTCGCATGTCATTCATAACGCAATGGCAAAATTCTTCTTTAGTAATAAAGGAATCGTTACTTTTGAGAAGGTAGGTGGCAAGCCATTGTCCTGGATGAAATCGAATGCCGCGTTTAACAAGATCAAAAATATAATTCGATTTCAAATGCCCTCCTGGGTATTGAAACGAGTAGATAAAACCCTGAAAGAATCTGTTTAAATTACTCTTGTTTGCCAACTCTATGCTCACAGATGAAGGGTAACTATACTCTCCGTCTTCTATGTACATGCCAAAAAGAGCGGCTATTTCCGTTCTCCAATTCTGAATTGTCTTTGGGGCTGAGCAAGCATTTGTTCCATAAGAGCGGATGTATTCATCCAAAGCATTGTTGAATGCTTTAGATTTACATTTCTCAATGCTTGCAATACCAAAGGAAATAAAACCAAGAACATTCTCAATATCATTTTTGAATCGAGGCCGTACATGGTGAAGTCTATAATAGTAACACGAGGGGGTTGAATATTTAGGCATCAAAAGCACTCCTAATAGCAAAACCTAGAGCCTTTGCCATCAAAGGGGGGACGGCGTTTCCTACTTGACGAAATTGTTGTGTCTTGTTTCCTATAAAATGAAAGTCGTCAGGAAAGGATTGTAATCGAGCACACTCACGAACCGTTGGGACTCTGCACTCTCGATAATGAAAATGATGACGATGTCCCGTATCAATGGTCGGTGAGGGTTCATTCTCTGGGAATCGAGTCCATGCGACATTAAAATTGCGCGTTTTTTTCAACTCTTCTGGCAAGACCTGATAATTCTTACCCGCGGGAACAAGCGCTATAATCGAACGAATTCTTTCCGAGTGTGCTGCGGCTATGTGATTATAGACATCGGTTGAGGATTCTCGCATCAAAAACTGGTATTCATTCCGTGATTCCGTTTCGTAATGCTGTACGACACTCCCGAGAAATGTCGCATCAGGTAATGACGGCAAATCTGAAAGCGCATCCTTGCACGAGACCATATTTTTTTGTCCATTCGCAGGCTCTTCAAAATGGGAAGGCTTCGGGAAGTCAAAATTTTTGTGTTTAAATCCAACAAAAACTACTCTTCTGCGATGTTGTGGAACGCCAAAGTCTGATGCTCGCAAAATCTGGTACTTTACGGTATACCCCAATGCGGAGAATTCAGAAATGATTTCGTCTCTGATCTTTCCCCCGAAGAGGGAAACCAATCCTGGGACATTCTCAAGAAGAAAAGCCTCCGGTGCAAGATCTTTCACAATCCTGACAAAAGACTTATAAAGCCGATTCCGTTTATCAGATTCATTTCTAGCCCCAGACAAAGACATTCCTTGACAAGGTGGGCCGCCAACAATAATGTCAACGGGGTTCGCGCATAACTTCCGTATCTCAGCTGATGTGATGGTTTCTAAATCCGCTACGATTCCTTTACCAAGTCCATTTCGGTTGAAAGTTTCTATGGCGGCAGGATCAAAATCGATTCCTGTAACGGTATCGATTTCCGCCATGCTTAGTCCACAGGAAAGTCCACCTGCCCCACAAAATAAATCTAAGCAACGAAGGGGTCTTTTGAACTTTGGCTTGTTATTCTCCATTCTCGACAATCTCCATGATGTCACTTGTGTCGCAATGCAATGCATGGCAAATTTTTACGAGAGTTGTTGTTGTGACGCTCGCGTTCTTTCCAAGCTTTGCCAATGTAACAGAACTGATGCCGGTCGCTCTTTTCAGGTCAACCTTATTCATTTCGTTGTCAATCAGCAATTTCCACAATTTCTTATAACTAACGCTCATGCCCCTTTCTCTCAGATGAAAATACTAAGTCACTATACTCAATTTGGTTTCGAAATACAAACTAAAAGTTTGAAAACCTGTACATTTTCGCATTGACGGCCTTATCGCGGTCAATCTCATTCGCCTCCCAAACGAGACCAAAACGCGTCGCATCGCGCCTATCCCGAGCCTCCAAGAGGCGGGCTAATTCATCATGCGTTAAGTGATCGTATTTGGACATAAAATTAAAAGTAAGCCAGTGGTGCACGGACGCCAGATGTACGAGCCTCCAGCTTTACGTCCGAGACGCTTCCGAGGACTTCACCACTGGCAAGAAAGAAGATACCCCATGCCCGCTATCGTTGTCAATCCTGATGACGGCAAAATCAGGCTACGTGTGGGAGTAAGTGTTTAGGAATGATCTCTCAAACCCATTCGTGGCAGGGTGAACACCCATACACAATTCCGTGACTTCCTCGCCTTCCGTGGAAAAAATCTCCTACCCGATGCCTCTCTGCTCAAGCCGTTTCTTCCTGCACGTCCACACCTCTACTCTGCTAAACAGGCAAGAAGTGGTTTCAACGAACGGAGCGGGGACATTCCTGTCCCCGACACGACGGGGGTT
>CAZUAY010000281.1:0-5257 GCA_964618405.1 uncultured Lentisphaerales bacterium | reverse complement strand
GCCACAGGAGAGAAAACCTGTAGCCGTTGATGACCGGTCAATGAATCGTGAATGCGCCCCCATCTACACTGGGAGCATCATGCATCCTGCCTGTGCACGTATATCTCTGCTATGCCAAACAGGCAATCTCGCCTGTTCTCATACAACGTGTTCTCATACAACAACGTCAATGTAATCTTGCCTGTTCTCATACAACAACGTCAACGTAATCTCAAACATCACCATAATCTTGAACGGTATTGTTCAAGATTATGGTGAAGAGCGATCGACGCTTGCCCCTGACCAACATCCATACGCAAGGCTAATTATTGTAATCTTGAATAAATCTTCAAGATTACAGCGAATTATTCAGTGCTGTTGTGGACTGAAAAGCCGAAAAAACCCCATTATCAGGAGGGCGGTACATCATGCCTGACGTTATGTTGCGTAATCCGGATGGCCTGATGTAAAACTGAAAGAAAAGGCATTGAAATAAGAGGAAAAGGCACTAAAACAAGAGGATGCAACCTAACGCCGCTCGCAACATAAGTCGCGATATGTTGCGCACAACATAACGCTAAAAAGCTTTTTCCAAACAGGGACTGGGGTGTTCCCATCGGAAACTACTCCCTACTCCCTACTCCCTACTGCCTAATACTAGCGTCCCCATCCACCTCGGCCTCCGCCGCGCCGCATCATATCAACCAGGCCGCTGCCGCCAGGCCCCATGATGCTTGTTGCACCATAAATTTCATTGAGTGATGAGGAAAACTCGACGCTTTCTGAATCGGAGAATCCCATTTCTTTCGCCGTTGCCTTAAGCAGACTGGTGCGGATTTCTGTAGACTTCTGCATGACGTTCATTCCGAGCTGAAAAAGTTTGGCTCGGTCTGGAGTTTCTCCTGCGACGCTTTTATCAATCAAGCCTCGGAGTTCCTGATATTCCCCAACGAAGGTGGCGAGATTCTTCTGCTCTTCGGGTGACATGTAGGCGATGTTCACGTTGGCAAAAAAATCTTCGCGCTGGTCTTCACTATTACGACGCTTTTCCATGAACTCTTGATGGCGCTTTTGCCTTTCTTCCTGTGCTTTGAGTCGCGCTGCATACTGTTCTGGGTTTTCCGTCTTCAGACGTTCCATTTCTTGTTCGCGAGTTTCACGAGGTTTTCTTGAACCGTGGGTGTTTTCGGTTTGTTTCTCGTCAGTACTGGCAACCTGTTCGAGCGGTGGCAAATCCTCGCCAAGAAGCTTGTCAATTTCCGAATTTAACGCTTGGATTTTAAGTTCTGCATCGGAAAGCTTTTTAGAAAGCAGTTCGATCTTGGCAGTCTTGTCTCCGGTGCCGTTATTGACGATAGGTGCTTCGACTTCTACAATAGTACCCAAAGTTGAAATAGGAGCCGTATAGCGTCCAACCGAAAATCCAGCGACTGCCACGCCGACAAGCGGCACGACCATTAGCGTATAGCGAAGTGTTTGTTTCATTTTTTCCTCAATAGAACAGGTGTCTTGTTACTAACGATAGACAACTCGAATGTATTGCATTAGAAGTGACAATTATTAAAAAAGTTTGAGAACGTGCGGCGCAACATAAAGATACAGAATCCAATTGGCACCCAGGGCGTAGAGCGATGAGACGAGATCGTCGATCGTGATCCCGAGGCCGGAGCGTAAGGATTGGAGTTGGTAGGCGGGAAAGGGCTTGATGATATCCATGATGCGGTTGACCACAAAACACATCGGCATCAGCCACCAGTTGTCCTGCCAAAGCGAGTACATGCCAAGCATACAGATAGGGAAAGTTAGATATTCGTCTGCGACAATTTTACCATTGTCCTTTTCACCTCCGAGCGCCTTTTCAGCGAAGGAACAAATCGGAATGCAGGCCAAGGTCATGGCGATGCACAAAATGATCTGCATCTCAAGTGAGCGACTCGTCATGCCCCAAACGAGCACACAGCCCAAGAGAGCCCCGAAGGTACCGGAAGCAACGGGAGCATAGCCGAGGCCGAAACCTGTTGCAATGGTGGTCGGAATGCGCGAAAGTAGTTTCTTCATTAAGTCACTTCTTTTTTAGTAATGGATAGGCGTTGGCGAGGAGCCAATCCTGCACGGTCTCGGAGGGGAGTCCCATGATGTTCGTGTAGGAGCCGGTATGCGCGGCAATGAGCAAGTCGCCGAATGTGTCGATATCGTAGGCTCCGGCACGGTCGAGAGTTTTGGCTTTTTGGAGATAAGCGTCGACAGTTTCCAGCCCATAGTTATGGAACGAAACCGATGAGGCAACAACGCGAAGCTCGGCTTCGTGGCAGGGTGTCGACATTGCCACGGCGGTAAACACATTCTGTTGTTTGCCTGCAAACGAGAGCAACATGCGGCGTGCGTCTTCAGGCGATGCGGGCTTGCCGAGACAACGGCCTTCGAATGCCACGACCGTGTCGGCGGAGAGGATCCAGGCGTCTGGATTCGCTTTCGCGCAGGCCGCATGTTTCGCGAGTGCATTCACGGTTACCGTGCGGACGGCATCAGCATCATCGTGGATTTCCACACAGTCTGGAAGAAAAACAGAGAACTCGACCCCGAGAGCGGTGAGGATTTTATGTCGACGTGGCGATGCTGTGCAGGCGAAAAAAGGCGAGGTCATTTTCTATGCATTTAGTTTTCCACGTTGCTGCGCAAAACGGAGACGAAGGCATCTTGTGGAACGTTCACCGTACCGCATTGCTTCATCCGCTTCTTGCCTTCCTTCTGTTTGTTGAGAAGTTTCTGCTTACGCGTGATATCGCCGCCATAGAGCTTAGCCGTGACGTCCTTTCGAAATGCACGAATGTCTTCGCGAGCAATGATATTGCGCCCAATCGCCGCTTGTACGGGAATCTTAAACATGTGCGGCGGGATTGAGTCGCGCAAGGCGGCGCAGATCTGCTTGCCTCGCGCAACAGCTCTGTCCTTATGCACCATGCAGGAGAAGGCATCGACAACTTCGGAGTTGAGCAGAATGTCCATCTTCACGATATCGCTCGTCTGGTAGCCGCAGTAGTCATAGTCCATGGAGGCGTAGCCGCGGGAAACGCTCTTGAGCGTGTCGTTGAAGTCGATCAGGATTTCGTTGAGCGGCAGAACGCAGGTCAGAATGACGCGTAAGCCGTCGAGGCTGTCGGTCTTTTCGACAATGCCACGGTGTTCCATGACCACGCGCATGATGTCGCCGATGTAGTCGGTCGGTGTAATCACCGTCGCCTTGATCATGGGCTCTTCGATATGGTCAATCACGGTGGGGTCTGGCATTCGCGTCGGGTTGTCAATCTCTTCAACGGTGCCGTCGCGGAAATGGATTCGGTAGACGACGGCGGGGTGGGTTGCGATGATATCGCAATCGTACTCGCGTCGCAGGCGCTCCTGAGTAATCTCCATGTGCAGGAGGCCGAGGAAGCCACAGCGGAAGCCGAAGCCGAGCGCGACTGAACTTTCCGAATGCCAAGAAAAAGCAGAGTCGTTGAGTTTGAGTTTCTCGAGACCGGATCTCACTTTCTCATATTCATCGGTGGAAATTGGGTAGAGTCCGCTGAACACCATGGGGCGGATTTCTCGGAAGCCGGGGAGCGGTTCTTTGGCTGGATTGCTCTTGTTCGTAATGGTATCGCCAGAACGGATGTCATTGGGATCCTTGACGGTTCCGATGACGTATCCCACCGTGCCCGTCGGGAGGGATGCGGCGGGCTGCATCTTCGGGGAGAAAATGCCCACCTCTTTGACCTGAGTCGTGATGCCAGTTCCCATGTACTCGATGTAGTCACCTGTTTTGATCGAGCCATCAACGACCCGCACATACGCGATCACGCCGCGGTAGACATCATACACACTATCGAAAATAATGGCGCGGAGTGGCCCGTCGGGATGTTCGGATGTTGGGGGCGGAACTCTCTTGATGATGATCTCCATGAGTTCATCAACACCGAGGCCTGTCTTGGAGGAGACCATACCACAGTCGTCCATCGGAATCGCGAGCGCTTCTTCGACCTGGTGCTTCACGCCCACGATATCGGCACTCGGCAGGTCTATCTTGTTCAGGACGGGAATGATCTCAAGATCATTATCCATCGCCAAGTAAGTATTGGCGACCGTTTGGGCTTGCACTCCTTGCGCTGCATCGACCAGCAACAAGGCCGCTTCACAAGCCGCCATCGAGCGAGAGACTTCGTAAGAAAAGTCGACATGCCCCGGCGTGTCAATTAGGTTGAGCAAGTAGACTTCGCCATCCTTGGCGGTGTAGCTCATGGAGACTGGGTGTGACTTGATCGTGATGCCGCGCTCGCGCTCGAGATCCATAGAATCGAGAAGCTGGTCATGGAAGACGCGTTCGTCGACTGACTGCGTAAGCTGCATGATACGATCTGCCAGCGTAGATTTACCGTGGTCGATGTGGGCGATGATACAGAAGTTTCTGATTTTAGATAACATGGAGTCTCATGGGGCTCGGCTTGATTATGGTTTGAAGGCCTCAGAAGCGAGCTTGCGCAGCAACGCAACCTCTGCCTTCATATCTGGCTTCGAAAAAAGGGCCGTTCCAGCGACAAACGCACTGGCTCCGGCTTCTGCACAGCAGGCCAGTGTATCGCGGCTAATGCCACCATCGACCATGAGAATGAAATCGGGCTTTCCTGCAGCCGTGGCGGCATCGCGCAATTTACGGATTTCAGGGAGCGGTGCTGGCATAAATTTTTGACCTCCATATCCTGGGAAGACGGTCATTTGCAGGCATTCGTTGACGAGGTGCAGGTAGGGGAGGGCGGCCGTGTGCGGCGTGAGAGGATTGAGAACAATTCCGGGATTGGCACCTAGACGCTTGATCTCCTTGAGAACTTCCGAGACGATGCACGAGGACTCAACGTGGATTTGGACCGAATCAGCGCCCGCTTCAATGAAGCGTTGTACATAAAGGTCGGGTCGGTTGAGCATGAGGTGCACGTTGAGGGGGATTGCGGTCGTTTTTTTGGCGAGTTCTACGATATTACTGCCAAAACTAAGATTAGGAACGAAAGCGCTGTCCATGATATCCACGTGGAGCATGTCGGCGCCTGCGTCTTCAGCACGTTTAATTTCATCGGACAGATGACCGAGGTCGGCGGCAAAAATTGATGGAAGAATGATTGTTTTCATAAGTGCGCGTATGATGCCATAATTAGGAGATAAAAGCAATAAATCGTTCAGTGCACGCGCACAGGGGCGCATCCCCGTTCCGTTGACTCGCATAGGCGATGGGTTTGCAAGCCGAAGA
>CAZUAY010000280.1:0-5259 GCA_964618405.1 uncultured Lentisphaerales bacterium | reverse complement strand
GCATGGGGCATCATGCCCGACCACGTCCATGGGATCATCGAAATCGGCGAACCATCCCCAACACGTGCGAGAGATCGTAGGAGAAAGAGACGGCAATCAATTCTGGGGCTGCTCCAATTATCCCAAATGCAAAATGAGTAAAACTTGACAGTTCAAGATCCCTTTGACATCATTGAGGTATGAAATTTCATGAAACTCAGATTGTTGAACGAGCGATCCTCGTCCAAGTCGTTCATTCGAACATGGACGTCGAGGAATCTGCCGACTCTTTACAGGAACTCGGGCGTCTTGCCGAAACGGCAGGCCTAGAGGTTGCGTATCAGCTTTCACAACATCGCGACAAGCCCGATGGTGGCACCTTGATCGGCTCGGGCAAGCTTGAGGAATTAAAGGCCGTCATCGCCAGCACGGAGGCTGACATCATCCTCGTCGACAATGAGCTTAGTGCCATCCAAGCGCATAATCTTGGTAAAGAACTCGGTATGCGAATCCTTGATCGAACGGAAATTATTCTCGAAATTTTTGGGCGTCGTGCGCGTTCCGCAGAGGCCAAATTGCAGGTCGAATTAGCTCAACTCCAATTTCAGCTTAAACGCATTCCCGTCACCGAGTCACAACAGCGCTTTAAGGGAAAGTCCAACGTGCGCGGACCTGGTGAGAGTCACCTCCAACTTCGAAATGAGCCTCTGCGCCGCCGCATCGTGGAGCTCAACAAGAAGCTTCAGATAATCCAATCGCGCCAAACCTCACGTGATAAGGAAAAACGTGAATGGCCTCTCGTTTCGCTCGTCGGTTATACCAACGCAGGAAAATCGACACTCTTGAACACACTTTCCAAGGCCGAAGCCTACGTTGACGATAAGCTCTTTGCTACGCTCGACACGAAAACCCGCAAGGTGTGGCTCTCGCCCGCGAAGCAGATTCTGATGACCGATACCGTCGGTTTCATCCGCAACTTACCACATGGTCTTGTGGCTTGTTTCAAGTCCACGCTCGATGTTGCTGCGCAGGCTGATTTGCTACTTGTCGTGGTTGATGCGACCTACCCCCGTGTAGATGATCATATTGCTGTCTGCCGCCGAACACTTGAAGAAATCGGCGCAAAGGATGTACCCTATCTGCTTATTCTGAACAAGTGCGATACTGGGGTCGAAGATCCTGCGTGTCTGCGTCTTATCGAGAGCTATCCGCGTGTCATCGCAATTTCGGCTCAAACAGGTTATGGCCTCGACGGGCTAAAAGAAGCCATTGTGTGGGAGCTTCAGAAGCATAGCAACGCATGGCGCTTGCCTTCTGCGACGTCAAGTTAAGAAAAATTGCGAGTCGCGAGTTGCGAAGTCGTGGACTTTGTCGCAAATTCCTGTGGCGGCGGTCGCTGACCGCGGTTGCTTCCGGCTTCAAGCCGGCTACAGGAGTACGCCTGAGTTATGCTCCTCAAAATTATTTCTTAGGCGCTGGCGTTTTGGTTACAGGGGTGCGCGTGGTTCGGCGTTTTAGAAAGCTGCCCTTTTCAGAGCTTTGGGCATCGATTTCGTTCAGCTTTTCGTGAGCGCGCTGCGTGACCTCGGCTTCTTGTATGGCAATCGTGCTTGTCATGGGCGCATTATCGAGAACCCTGAGCGTGGGGCCCGAAATATCCAATCGTGTTCGGACAAAGTTGTCGCGTGATGTCTGGTGGGTGATGACGACAGTTCCTGGTTCAAACTCGATCTTGGGTTGTGCTATTCTGACGATCGTACCGAGTGTTGCAAATCCATAGATTCGGTCAGAAGGGGCTTCTGTAATCCGTAGGAATAAGTACTCTTTTTCGCTTCTAGCCCAGTATAAGAGCGTGTAGACGAAGGCAGAGTTATCAGAACCTTCTCGGAGGCGTCGTACCTTTCCAATTTCAATGCCACTGACGATGACGAAGGGAAGAATCCGTGAACTGGCCTTGTCTGTTCCACGGTTGACCGTTGCAGCAACTTGGTAATGTCCCTCTTCGCTGAGATCGAAGATCTCGTTGACATTGATGCTGAAGGTGACCGTTTCACCTGGTTTGATGGTACATTCAGGTAAAGGAGATTTTTTCGTTCGAGGCAACTTTAGACGTCCTTTGGGATCGTTTAAAAAAAGGGTGAGAGAATTCTGGTCGTAGGGCGGATAGTCGTCGATGATGAAGGCGGTCGCCCCAGGGTTCGTGAGTGAAATCGTTATGGGTACGTTTTCATTTTGAACAAAATCAATGAAGGGGAGCGAAACCCGAATGGCCATAATGATGTTGTCCGCAACGGCGTTCGCCGTCAGAAACGAAGTTGCGAGAAAAATTAGTGTGATTGCTTTATTCATATTCGCTTTCATTTCGCGGTGAATCGTGCGTCCACCTGTTCGAGTAACATGTGGAGGATGACTTGGTGAGCTTCTTGTACATGAGCACTGGCTGTCTCGGGAATGGTAAGCTCCACATCTGCCATGCCGTGAATGGCACCTCCACCATGTCCGAGCAGACTCATGATTTTCATGCCCTGTATTCTGGCTTGGAGAATGGCTTCGTGCAGATTTGCTGAGTTTCCACTTGTGGAAAAGAGGACGAGCAGATCGTTGAGGGTTCCAAAAGCCTCGACTTGGCGAGAGAAAACTTTGTCAAACCCATAATCGTTTCCGATGCAGGTGAGGGCAGTGCCATCGGCGCAGAGCGCAAGGCCGGGTAGAGCGCGTCGGTTATGCTTGTAGCGACCTGAAAGTTCTTCGGCCAGATGCATCGCTTCGGCCGCACTGCCTCCGTTGCCTGCGGTGAGGACTTTGCCACCCTTTTCGAGGATCTCGAGGAGTAGATTGGCGGCCAACCGAATTGTAGGCAAAATTTCATGTAGAGATGAAACCGCTGCCGCTGCGTCATTGATATAAACTTCGAAATTGTCGGTTGAATGGGTCATAGCTTTTAATGGTACCATCACCGTTATTTTTTAACAATACGAATGACGTTTCTCAGAGGTGGAGTTAGTGGGGGATAGCGATTTCGGCAACGCGCTCCATGTTATGGCGCATCATATAGTCTTCAATACCCTCGATGACCCTGAACGGGGTCGTTGGGTCGATGAAATTCGCTGTGCCAACGGCAACTGCCGTCGCGCCAGCGGCGAGAAACTCGATTGCATCGGCGGGGGTCATGATTCCACCCATTCCAATGATCGGGATTTTCACGACCGTGGCGGCATCCCAGACGAGTTTGACGGCGACTGGGTGGATCGCTGGGCCGGAGAGTCCCCCCGAGACATTGGCGAGGAAGGGTTTCCGTGCTTCGATGTCAATCAGCATGGCTGGCAGGGTATTGCTGATGCTAAGGGCATCTGACCCTGCCTCTTCAGCGACCTTGGCGAATAGGCGGATGTCCGACACGTTTGGTGCGAGCTTTGTGATGAGCGTCAGCGAGGTCGCTTTACGAACTGCGGCGATGACGGAGGCCATCAGCACAGGATCCGTGCCAAATGACGAGCCGCCCATCTTGACGTTCGGGCACGAGACATTGAGTTCAAGTCCATCGATTCCGTCGACCCCTTCGAACATCGCTGCGGTCTCGGCATAGCCTTCGAGGGTGGTTCCCCAGACGTTCACGATCACCGATACACCCGTGGTACGCAAAAACGGCATGTATTCTTTGATGAACCCCAGTGCTCCGGGGCCTTGCAGGCCGATGGCGTTGAGCATGCCGCCAGGAACTTCTGCAATTCGCGGCGTCGGATTCCCCGCGCAAGGGTCTTTTCGAATGCCTTTGACGGTGATCGCGCCGAGGCGCTTGACATCGACCAGCGTGGAATATTCGTTGCCATAGCCGAAAGTTCCCGAAGCAACAGTAACCGGATTTTTCATCTCGATCCGACCGATTTTAACTGAAAGGTCGCGTGCCATATTAATCCTCCCAGACGAGCGTGCCCGCTTTAAAAATGGGTCCATCCTTGCAAACGCGTGCCCGATACTTTTCGTCTAGGCCATCGGCGCTGGTGCGTTTCATCATCTGCACGCAGCCCAGGCAGGCACCAATGCCACAGCCCATTCGGCGGTCAAGCGAAAGCCAAGCCTTTACACCCCATTCGACGGCACGTTTGTCAACGGCTTCTAAGAGCGGCTCGGGTCCACAGCAGTACATCTCCACCGTTGTGGCAGGGTGTTGACTCTGCCACGCGTCCAGCGCGGCGGTGACAAATCCCATCGTGCCGAGTGAACCGTCGTTCGTGCAAACTTGCGTTTCCCAGCCGATGGCCTTGAAGTCATCAACGAGTAGGATGTCTTCGCGGGAACGCCCGCCGACAAACAAGATTCCCTTCCTTGGCGACAGTCGCTCAGCAAGGAAAAGGAGTGGGGCTACACCAAAACCACCCGCGATCAGCAACGGAACAGCGGATTGGTCTGGGACAGGGAAGGTGTTGCCAAGGGGGCCGATGATGTTCACAGCATCGCCCGCGTGTAAGCGCCCCATGGCCTCTGTGCCTCGTCCGACTTCCTTGTACAGGATGGAAAGCACGCCCGCGGACGCTTTGCAGAGACTGAAGGGACGCCGCAACGACGACGGCGCAATGTTGGGAATGCGCAGATGGATGAATTGCCCCGGGAGCGCTTCGTCGGCTAGGGCCGGCGCGCTCAGGTGAAGCATTCGATATCCGCCACTTAAGGCTTCATGACTAAGAATCGTTGTGTCGCAAATTTGCATGGGTTCGTTCAACACTAAAACCGGGCATGTTGCGAAGGCAATCATGTCCGGTTTGGTTCGGTGACATTCCTAACATCAGGATGGGTAACGCCCAGCCTTTCTGCTTGAGGAGCCGTTTTTTAGGCGTCTGCTACGGCTGCTAGTTCGCGCTTGACCTTTGCCGGACGCACGACCATGTTTCTAATCTGAAGTGGGGTCATCTTGTCGGCGATTTCTTGAGAAACGCCAAGGGCTACGAGGCGCTTCTTTTGAACTTTTTGGCGGCGTGCACGTTCTGCGAGGGTCTTTTTAGGACGGCGCACATGCTTGACTCTCTTGACTGCATCATGATCCTGTAAGGACATTGTTCTCTCCGTAAACTCTTAGGCTGTTGAAAAATGAACCGCTATCATGGCTTTTTCATGAGTAAAAGTCAATGGTGTTTTTCGTGAGCCGCGTAATCGGTCAGGCACAGGGGCTGTGCCGGACCGATTAAGTCGCTAGTCGCTAGTGGCTAGTCGCTAGCACCCCCCAGATGGGCATCGGGGATTTGCGTTTAGAATGAGAGAGATCTCCGCATAAGATAGGCTCGC
>CAZUAY010000279.1:0-5285 GCA_964618405.1 uncultured Lentisphaerales bacterium | reverse complement strand
CGATTTCTTTTGAGGATATGGTGAAATCGGAACTCGGCAAAATCGGCAAGATCGAAGTGGCGAAGCGCGATGATCTACGCGGGATTGTCAGTGAGATTCAAAACTCGCAGTCGGGTCTTTTCGACAAGGCTCACGAGAAAAAGCTCGGAGGTTTTAAATCTGCCGCAAAATCCATATCAGGCCAAGTCACGATGCTAGAACGGCTGCCGAAACAAGGCATGCGTAAGAAGTTCACCATGCGGGCGAATGTCAAGATTGCAGATATAGAAACCGCGACAGAATCCGCCATTTCGGCGGAAGTTACAGATTTCGCACAATCTCCCTCCGATTTATTGGAGCCGCTCGCCAAAGCTATCGCGCGCAAGCTATCATTCGAATACTACCCTGTAAAAATCGCAGCGGTGGTTGACGACACGGTCATTCTTAACTATGGAAAAGCGGTCTTTAGCAAAGGCGATGTTCTCGGGTTTTATGAAAACGCTGAAATTACGGATCCAGACACAGGCGTCGTGATTTCACGTAGTTTCAGAAAGCTTGGGACGCTCACGATTGTTTCGGTCGAAGCGCTTTCTGCTGTCGCAAAAACTACCGACGGCAGTCCAGAAATGAGCCAGATCTGTAAACTGGAGGAGCCTGGCGACGGAGAAGACGGGGGCGGAAACACGTCTGTCGCAGCTAAACCACGAGCCGTAGTGCCTACTTCTGGAAACAAGCCTACCATCTATATCGGCAAATTCAAATACAGCAATGAATTTGATCTGTCGCAAACATCAAACCGGGGAGGGCGTCCGATAACAACGAGCGCTGCGGGAGGCGGTTCAGGTGCGCTACTGGGGGCTATCGCCGGCGGCCTTCTTAGCGGAAGCAGTACAAAGGATGTCATTGTTGGCACTGTGGCTGGCGCTGCTGTGGGTGGCGTTGTTGATTCTGAACGCAGACAATACGAACACGGGAAGCAAGGTTCAGGCGCTGCGGATCCTTACGATCAGAGGGCTACTGCTATTGAAAAAGAATCGCCCGTGCTACGTGAAATGACACTTACGAAAATGCATAAGTCCGGTAAGTTCACCGTCGTGGAACAGGCCCGCAAGAATGAAATCAAATCGCAGATGGATAATGAGATGGATGGCGACTATGATGAAGCTGACCTCATTACCCGCGGCAAGATGAAAAGTGCGAAATATAGCGTGTTCGGCACCATCACAAGATTTCAAACTGACCGCACTCAAAAAGGAAATTCTATATTTGGGGGCAAAGAAGACGTTATGATGACGATCTCGCTGGACATGCGCCTCATCGACAACGAATTGGGCACGATCATCTGTACTGACGAGGTAACCGCCTCAATACCAACACACACCGAACAATCTGGTTTCATGGGTTTTGGGACGGCTACAGAAAATCAAGGTGCGATAGGAGATCTCCTCAAGAAGCTATCCAAAAATATTGTGTTTAAAATCGCCACAACGCTGTGGCCGGTAACCGTCATTTCCGATCCTATCGATGGCGTGATTTTGATCAATGTAGGAGACTCCTTCGTGGAGATAGGGGATATCTTGTCGACATACTCCATAGGCGATTCGATTGTCGATCCGACGACGGGAGAAATTCTGGGTGCAAGCGAAAAATTTGTAGGTAACATTCGTGTTTGTGAGACGTTGCCTGGATATTCGAAATGTAAGATATCTTCCGCCGAAAACACCGGCAATATTGGGAAGGGGTTTGTGTGCCGCCCAGCAGTCGTTCAAAACTTCAGCGAGACTGTATATCCAACCCTACCTGCAAGTCCAGGATCTTCAGCACCGCCACAGCCCACACTGAGCACGCCTAAATTCTCTTTTTGATAAACAACAATTAACCTAGGAAACCGAAGTCTATGAAATCAAATGCTAAACTTGTCCTCATCGCGGCCATGCTTTCGATGTTTTTTGCGTCTTGCAGTACGTTCAACCCAGCAGCCGTTGGTACGGATGCGCTTGTAACGATGACGGGCTCATCCGACGCCAAGACATCCGACGCGAAAAAAGCGGCTCTTCACCTGTCCGACAGAAAGCTTTCTGAAGCGGATGGCCGGAAGATCATGACCTCGCTCCAAAGCCAGAACGACGCGGACGTCTGCGTTGCACTGCTCAAAACAATTAATGTCAAGAAAATGACCTATCTAAGGGAAGACCTTGAAAATTATTTGCTAAAATCTCACCCTGCAAAAGTCACCGCGGAGGCCGCCAATACCATCTTATCCATGATCACGGAGCCCAATGAGGCGCTTGCCCTCGGTGTGAAACTCATCCCCAATGAACATGCGGAAGTCAGAGCGAGAGCGGCGCAATTGCTTGTTAAGTTCCCCGTCGAGACTGTCGAACCTTTATTCATCAAAGCTCTCGAGACAGAATCAAGCGCAACCGTTGCCACCTACATGTGCGAATTTCTCGCGCAGAAGGGTACTGAAGCTTCACTTCCTATCTTGAATAAGATTGCGAATGACACAAATCGAAAGTTTACCTCGGACAAATATCTTAACATTTCGGCACAAGCCGATTCTGTTCGCGCTGCCGCCGTCCGCGGTGCCGAGCGTCTAAAGTAGGAAGTTGCAGGACAACTAAATTATGCGTACATCCTAGAATATCCCAACGTCACACCGAAAGAGGCAGTTGCAGCGTTTCCAGCATTTGCGCGTTTCTATCGCCACATTTTGATCGGAAAGCGCTTTCCACATCATGGCGGTTTCGCATTCGGAAAGTAGGCAAAACCCTCTTTGAGGCAGTGAAGATGCTTGGTGTCGAAGATATCAGTACGCCACTGCCAGACGGCGCGATGTATCCCGGTGAAAATCCCTTTGCGATCTGAATTTTGGACTCATCCCGTAAAACAATTCAACTATTCCGGCATGCCCTTGGCCTTCAGGATTGTTGCGTATCGTCGGCTGCGTCTTTATCAAGACCCGCTACGACATTCCATACATTGTGATTGCCGTGAATGAAACTCTCGCGGTTTTCGGCCGCCGTAACCCCGGCTCCAACAAAGACACTCCAGTTTAAACTCGGTAATGCCCCTGAGTCCATCAGGTCAGTAAAATAGGTTTCCGAATCGGGGACTGTCGTATAGTTCTTCTGTGTCCCGCTAAAGTCAGCCGAAACGCTAGGCCATACAGGCATAAGACCCATGGCCTCGCGTTCACTATTAACAGAACTAATGGATAAAACAATGGTTTTACCGTTTTTTGCTATTTTCACTGCATTCAAAACTCTCAACTCTCCAAGGATTATTGGCATAAGCATGAAACTAACAAACAACACACATCCAACCGTCATACTGGAGAGTGCGATCCCACTTCCGACAAGCTCGCCCTTCGACTTTCGAATCCTGTCCCACGCGATCGCCCCAGAGACAATAGTTAAAATTGGTAAACAAAGTGAAAGTATAGCAAGAAAACCACTCTCTGAAATACATGCGCGCACAAAACAACCGGAGGCAACAATGCCGAAGACAATGCTCGCTACCGCTAATCGTGACGTCTTTTTTTTCATGCTCGAATTCTCTCCATGCTCACTCACAAACCAATTTCACCTCCCGCTACCCCGCAACTTTACCATAGTCGAAGCCCAACTCCAAAACTATTGCGTCCAGTCCATTATGTAATCTTGAACAAAACCTTCAAGATTACAATAATTAGCCTTGCATATGGATGTGGGCAGGAGCAAGCGTCGATCGCACTTCACTGTAATCTTGAACAAAACCGTTCAAGATTATAATAATTATCCTTGCACATGGATGCGGGCAGGAGCACGCGTCGAACGCTCTTCACTGTAATCTTGAACAAACCCTTCAAGATTACAATAATCAGCCTTGCATATGGATGCGGGCAGGAACAAGCGTCGATCGCACTTCACTGTAATCTTGAACAAAACCGTTCAAGATTATAATAATTATCCTTGCACATGGATGCGGGCAGGAACAAGCGTCGATCGCTCTTCACTGTAATCTTGAACAAAACTGTTCAAGATTACAATCAAGACGGACTTCCGAATATCAGCGTTTCCTGCAAGATGGGGAGCGCTGGAATTTTGAAGTCGTGTGCTGATGCTTCGGGAGAGGAAGAATTGGTTTAGTCAAAAATGCTCAAATCAAGCACTGCAGGCTTGTATTTTTTCTTGCAAATCCGTCAACAGGCGGAGCAGAACTTGCCCTTCGCTACTTCTCCCATAATCTCGTAAGACTCGACCGCACGTCGAGCTACTCCTGGTGTTTGGAATAGCATAGCTTCCCCCTCTCTGAAGGTTTCTGTTCTCATGAACCTTCAAGAGGTCAATAATCGTAAAAACTTCACGTGTTCTCAAAACCTCTCAACAGCCTGCACCTCAAACACTCATTCTGTCAATATTGTAATCTTGAAGAAATCTTCAAGATTATAATAAGAGGAGGAGTAGACCTTCGTCCATCCCTCAACCTGATGCGACTGTAATCTTGAACTTTTGCGCGAGATTATGGTGACGTTCGAAATTACGTTGACGTTGTTGATATGAGAACAGGCGGGATTGCCTGTTTGACGTAGCAAAGGTGTGTGTGCACAGGCAAGATGCCGATGCTCCCAATGTAGATGGCATCCTTCTTAAACTGCGTTATGTTGCGTACTTAAAGCCAATACTCCCTAAAATGAGGAGAAATGGCGTCCGCGCAACATAATACCGCTCGCAACATAAGTCGCAAACTTTGTCGAGCCAAGAACCCCAGACCCCTGGAGGGAGGGAGTAGGGCGTAGGGCGTAGTGCGCAGTGCGTAGTGAGTAGTTCCCTAATCGTAATCCTTGTCTTGCGCACTTTGCGTAACCTTTCTTAAAGTTTTTTATCTGGAATCCAGGAACATCAAAATATTATTCTGTCCATCCATGTTAACCTAAAAAACTTTTGAAGAAGGCACTAGGTTTTAGGAGTTAGGGGCTAGGGGCTAGCTGCTTGGCACTAGAATTGGCTAGAACCTAGGGCCTGAAACCTAACACCTTCCCTGCGCACTTTGCGTAACCTTAGCGGTCTTTGCGTTTAAGCCTTTAAATACGAGAGATTTGACGCAAGGGACGCAAATAGAGAAGTGCGTAGTGCGCAGTGCGCAGTGCGTAGTGCGTAGTGCGTAGTTTCCCCTTTTCGGATGGGGCCTAGCTAGAACCTAAGGCCTAACACCTAACACCTTCCATCTCTTCCATAGTTTAAACCCTTTTCGGATGGAGTCTGGCTAAAACCTAGGGCCTGAAACCTAACACCTTCCCTGCGGACTTTGCGTAAACTTAGCGA
>CAZUAY010000278.1:0-5289 GCA_964618405.1 uncultured Lentisphaerales bacterium | reverse complement strand
ACGGCCCCTACCTCTATCTTCGTCTGCTACGCGAAGGACGAACGGAGGATGCGGCTCGTGTGATGGAACTGCTTCGCATGAATGGCGGGAATAGCACAGGCCACGGCATCGCCAGCATCGGTTGGAATGGCGACGTTTTCCCTGACCAGTTCTGGCGCACCCAATTGCTGGGTAACGTTCGGGAACGCCCCTTCAGTGCGATCTGGAGTGATCCCACTTCCGAGCTACTCAACGAGTTGCGGCACAAGGCGCAGCATGTCATGGGTCGCTGCAAAACCTGCCGTTTTCTTGATGTCTGCGGCGGCAACTTCAGGGCGCGGGCGGAAGCGCTGACCGGGCAGCGATGGGGCGTCGATCCCGCTTGTTATTTAACAGATGAGGAGATATCCGGATAATGCATATTGCTTCATCAGTGCAGTTATCTGGGCCGCGAGTGGTGGCGTGGGAACTCACGCGGCGTTGTCCGCTTTCGTGCAGGCACTGCCGCGCATCAGCACGCGCCACCGCCGACAAAGATGAGCTGAACACAGAAGCCTGCTTTCGCGTAGTAGATTCGCTTGTCGTCCACGGCAGCAAACCTTTGCTGATCCTGACCGGCGGGGAGCCGCTGAGTCGTGCTGACGTGTGGGACATTGCCAAACGTGCTTCCGATGGCGGCATGCGCGTTGTCATGGCACCCTGCGGCGCATCGGTTAATGCCGAATCCGTCGGCAAAATGCTCGCATCAGGAGTCAAAGCGATCAGCCTGAGCATGGATGGTGCCACGGCTGAAAAACACGATGCCTTTCGCGGTGTCCCCGGCGCTTTCGCCGCAAACCTTTCGGCAATGAAAGCCGCTCGTGAAGTTGGTTTGCCGTTTCAAATCAACGCGCTCGTCTCCCGAGAGACCGTGAACGATTTGCCGACGATTCGTGACTTCGCCTTGCGTGAAGGTGCGACGCAACTTGACCTGTTTTTTCTCGTTCCGGTGGGCCGCGGCGCCGCACTGAAGGAGGTCGCGTTGTCCGCGGCCGAGAGCGAACGTGCCTTAGAATGGGCTGTGCAAGAAAATGCGAACGGGCCGTTGCCAATCAAGACAACCTGTGCACCCCAAGTGGTTCGCGTTCGCCATCGCTTGAAGGTCGCTTCGCGCAGCATTCATCACGGGGCAAAAAGTGGTCCTCCACTCGGCGGCTGCATGGCGGGTCGAGGCTTTGTTTTTATCTCGCATGTGGGCATTCTCCAACCATGCGGGTTTTGCGATGTCCCTGCAGGAGCTTTGCAAGAATTTAATTACAACTTTCCAGCGGCCTACGCGGCGTCGGAGGTTTTCCGCAAGTTACGAAATGTGGACGGCTACGGGGGAAAATGTGGACGTTGCGAATTCAGGGCTGTTTGCGGCGGATGCCGTGCACGCGCGCTGGCCGCGGTCGGAGACTATTTAGCCGAAGAACCCACGTGTTTATATCAACCGCATGCGGGCAAAGCCCGCAACCCTCACCCCGGCTCTCTCCCAGCGGGAGAGGGAGGAGAAAACAACATGTTTTTTACTGATGCAGCCACGTTAAAAGACACTGAAGGAGCGATCTCATGAGCGATCTTGTTGCTAAACTTCTCTGGGAGCTCCAACACGGCTTGCCGCTTGTCTCGGATCCATTTCGTGTTGTTGGCGAGAAACTGGGGATCTCTGCCGCTGACGTCTTGAAGCACATCGAACATTTCTTTGAATCGGGACAAGCTCGCCGTCTTGGCGGCGTGTTCGACGCGCGGCGTCTAGGCTACCGGAGCGTTTTATGCGCTGTTGATTTACCTGAAGATGTGATCGAAAAAGTTGCTGCAGCCGTGTGTCGTCACCCCGGTGTCACCCATGGATATGAACGAGGGGGAGGCGAGGGACAACATTGGCCGAACTTCTGGTTTACTCTCGCAACACCTCAGGCAGAATTCGACCACGAACTCGATGTCATACGCCAGCATGTGGAGCCCTACACATTGCTGACGTTACCCGCCCTCCGACGCTTCAAAATTGATGTGAAGTTTGATCCACGCACACGTGACCGTGACGAGCGCGTGCCGTCATCGCCTTCTTCCGTCGGGCTCAGCACGGAACCGTCAACCGAAACCTTCACGTCTTTAGACAGAGCCGTGGTTCGTGCGCTCGAAAACAATTTGCCCTTGGTGGAACACCCTTTTGCAAAAATTGCAGAAGATCTTGGCGTGTCAGAAGCCCATCTCCTCGCACGCTTGGACGCCTGGATGAAGCAGGGCGTCTTACGTCGAATGGCGTTGATCGTGCAGCATCGTAAGATCGGATTTACGGCGAATGGCATGTGCGTCTGGGATGTTCCGAAGGAAGATGTGCTTGAAATTGGCCGTCGCGTAGCCGAAGCTCCAGAAGTCTCGCACTGTTACGAACGTCCAAGATCAGAGTTTTTTCCATTCACCCTTTATGCTATGATTCATACAGGCGATCCGGTGTCTACCCGGAAGCTGTTTGAACGCATTGGCCGGGACGCCGGACTCCAGTCAGGCCAACTTCTCATGTCATTGAGAGAGTTCAAGAAAACCAGTATGAATTATTTCGCATGAACGATCAAACCTTCGCAAACACGGGACTCGCTGTCAACCTCCTGCTTCAGGGGCGTCCTGCTGTCGTTGTCGGAGGAGGAGCCATCGGCCTACGCAAGACCAAACTTCTGCTGGAGGCCAACGCGGTCGTCACGGTCGTTGCCCCTTCGGTTTGTTCGGAAATTTGTTCGCTGGCGGAAGCGAAGCAGCTCATTCATCGCGCAAAGCGATTTGCAGCGGAAGATCTGCAGGGGGCCGTTGTTGTCTTCGCGGCTACGGACGAGGGTGCTGTCAACCAGCACATTTTAGATACCGCACATCGCATGGGCGTCCTGTGCTGCGCGGCAGATGCCAACTGGCCGAAGGGTGATTTTCTGACGCCGGCGTCCGTTCGACGAGGCGGGCTACAGGTGTCCGTTTCAACGGGCGGACGTTCCTGTCGTCAATCCCGCTTGCTGAAGGAGAGTCTGAGCCGCCACGTAACATCCTTGGAGCATACGAACCTCGTGGTAGTGGGCACAAGCCATGAGCTACTTTCCACCGCAGAGCGGGAACCGTTTCATTTGGCTGAAGAGGCCCGATTGCGCATTGGGGCGCAGATCCGGCAGCTCTGGGGCGTTCAAGAATTTTTTATTCTTAACACCTGCAACCGCATTGAGATCGTCGCGGCCGTCGCCGATGACGGCATCACCATCCCCCTCCTCGAGAAGCTGATGAATCTCGATGCGCTCGCCGAAACCAAACGGTACCGGAAATGCGGACCCGCTGCTTTTGAGCATCTCTGCCTGCTGACTGCCGGCATGCTGGCGCAATCCGTCGGCGAAACGCATATCACCGCTCAAGTGAAGGATGCAGTAACCGAAGCGATCGCCAATGGATGGGCAAAGGGCTTGATGCGTGAGTGGACGGACATTGCGCTCCATGTCTCGAAAGACATCCGCACGGCAGTCGGCCTTCTCCTTAAAAACGGCGAGATCGAAGAGGCGTGCTTTGCTTATGTGGACGAACACTTGCCCGGATTGACGGACGAGCCGATCATGGTTATTGGAACTGGCGTTGTGGGCAGAGGGATCCTCGAGCACGCAATCCAGCGAAACCGCCGCTGTGTTTGGTGCTACCATGTCAACCAACCCGAGATCCCAACGGAATGGACGAGTCAAGTCGAACTGTGCGCGTGGAAAGACCTTCGAAGGCGCTTGCGTGACGTTCGGGTTGTACTCTCTGCGGTGAAAGCGCCCGAATTTATTTTGCATAAAGCCGATGCACCTTTCTTCGCGACTGGGACAGACGTTCTCGTCATCGACTTGACCATGCCACGTACGGTCGATCCTCGATTGGACGGAAGCGTTCCAGGTCTGCGAGTTGTCGATCTTGATGGACTTAAATACTGGCAACGTCTAACATCTGGGGTCTTAGAAAAGGTCATGGAACAAAGTCGGGCGATCACTCAAGAGCATAAGGGTTTATATGAACGCATTCAAGAAAGTATACAGAGCGGGCTCGCGCTCGAGTCCGCTGGCGCAGATCCAGTCGGCTGACGCGTTGGATCGGATCGGAAATTGGCTTCCTGGCGTGACGTTCGAGCTCGTGTCCTTTTCTTCACCAGGCGACCGAGATCGCCAGTCTGACCTGCGGTCAAGTCCTGGCGACTTTTTCACCCGCGATCTTGATGAGGCCGTCTTGAGTGGTCATCTTGATTTCGCCATCCACAGTGCCAAAGATCTTCCCGACCTCATGCCTGAAGGCATCGACTGGTGCTGGCTCCCTTGGCGAGAAGACCCCCGCGATGCGTTGATCTTGGCGCCTGGCCGCCGGGTTGAAGATCTCTCCGCTTTTCCTGTCATTGGCGTCAGTAGCGAACGCCGCGAGCTGTGGTGCCGGAAACATTTCCCAGACTCCATTCTGAAGCCGGTGCGCGGAAATATCGAAGATCGGCTCGCCCAATTAGACGCCGGAAACTACGATGCGCTCTTGATGGCGGGTGCCGCGCTCGTCCGCTTAAAACGAGCGGTGCGCGTGACGCGATGGATTCCTTTAGACGAGCTTCCCGTGCCCGATGGACAAGGTGTCTTGGCCATCACATTCCGCGCTGGCGACCCCGCCATGGAAGCGCTTCGGAATTTGATGGTGAAGGCCGTTCGGTTCGTCGGGGCAGGGGTGGGTAGCGAGAGTTTATGCACGCTCGCAGGGGTCGCAGAATTGGCTGCCGCCGACGTGTGCCTGTACGACAGCCTCATGGATGCAGCGTTGCTCAACCTCCTGCCGTCTCATGCCAAACGCGTGTTTGTCGGCAAACGATCCGGCGATCACTCGATGCCGCAAAGTAGCATCAGTACACAGATCGTGGATTATGCGCGACGAGGGCTACGCGTGGTACGACTCAAAGGCGGAGATCCCGGCCTCTTCGGACGCTTAGCCGAGGAACTCCACGAGCTGGATCGCTGGAGGCTTCCCTGCCGGATTGTCCCAGGCGTGAGCAGCTTGGCCGCCGCCACGACGGGGACAGGCATGTTGCTCACGCGCCGCGGCGTCTCACGCGGTTTTACGGTCATGACCCCTCGAGCCGAGGGCGGGGCGATAGCGCCAATCGATGCCGAAGCGCGCGCAGACTTCCCGCTGGTCTTTTTCATGGCAGGCAAGGTTTTGAAACAAGTTGCGGAGCAACTCCTACTGGAAGGCTGCGCTGCCGACACGCCCGTTGCACAGGTGTTCAATGCTGGCGCTGACGATGAGGTGGTGGTT
>CAZUAY010000277.1:2780-5290 GCA_964618405.1 uncultured Lentisphaerales bacterium | reverse complement strand
TAATAAGTGCGCACCTTGTCGATATTGCCCGCCTTCAGCCAGAAAGCCGCCTCGGCTTCGCATATTCCAATAGCGACGGGATTGCTAGGCAATCGCTTTGCGCAATCGATGACAAGTCTTTCACGCTGCGAGGTGGCGTTTCGCTGCTTCAGGTAAATGCCGTGGAGTGCCGAGTATGCCTGCGCGACGATTTCTGGAGCAGCTCCCAATGCAGAACTGTCGTTCACGAATCTGGAGAGTGTGCTCTGCGCCTTGCTTTGTTCTCCGCGTTGCACCATGCAGAGCGCAGCCTTGAAGACGCTTTCATATTTCGTCTTATCGTTTTTGGCGGAGGCGGCATATCGGGTGAACGCCTTCTCGGCATCAACCCAGAGATGCTTGGCGTACAACGCCTCGGCTTCGGCAAATGCCTTCGGCTTGGCCGACACCGGTGCTTCTCCCGCCCACAGCCCCGGAACTGCAATAGCCAGAAGCAAGCACAATAGTGCCGGAATGGAATACGTCGATCCCCAATGTCTACAACTCGTTTTACCAACTCTCACAAATACAACCGATCTCAAGAATTCAAAATAGACCTACAAGCATCTTTCACAGCAACAACGCCTCGATGCCATGTGCGTCCCTGCTACGGGACGAACCACTGCCTCAATGGAACACACACATTCGCTTTTGGGAGACTGCGACTTACTACCTCGTAGATTCGCCGCTATCCGTCCAAAAAACTGGGCGAGAAATTTAACGCTTTCGCAGAGCAATTGCAAGACTTTTTCATGAAAATTATTGTCGCTTAGCAAAAGCCCTTATTTCTTATTTTCAGGGTTGACCTTAGAGCCCCCACAATTCTAATGATGACGGTCGCCCCCATCCGATCCTTGATTTTCGGAAAGGAGACGGGCCACGAGCGAAGCGAGCCGGAACTCTCGTGTTTAATCTGGTGTTCAAACGAACATTTTAAGTCAATATTTTTAGGCTTGATTTGCTTGCCAATGTAGACTACACTAAGACGGCATTATTTTTTTACTACAATTGAAGGGCTTATCCGTATGGGATTTCTTAATCAAGGTTTGATATTGATGGCGACTGGACTCAGCGCCGTGTTCGTTTTTCTCATCATTCTCGTCTTCGTGGTCAAAGGGTTCGAGTTCATCGCTCCGAAAATTTGCCACATCCTTCCCGACCCTCAGCCGAAGCCACGTGCCGTCAAGGCAACGGGCAGTGCCAGCTCCAATATGGCCTTGGCAATTGCAGTCGCGCTCAAGCGGGCTGGCAAATAACTATCATTTAATCGAAGCGTAAGTTTACAACAAAAATCAGGAGATTTGGCTATGGCCAAGAAACAAGTTCAGTTTATGTGCACGGCTTTCCGTGACGGATTCCAGTCGGTTTACGGTGCACGCGTTTTCTCGAAAGACTTTATGCCAGCCGTCGCAGCCGCATACGATGCGGGTATGCGTTGGTTCGAAGCAGGGGGGGGCGCACGCTTCCAGTCTTGCTATTTTTATTGCCAAGAGGATGCTTTTGATGTGATGGACGAGTTTCGTCGGGTCTGTCCTGAAGCGGATTTGCAGACCCTTTCTCGCGGTGTTAACGTGGTGGGGCTTGATTCACAGTCTTCCGATATCATTAAGCTTCATGCCGATATGTTCAAGAAGCATGGCATGAGTTCCATCCGAAACTTCGACGCCCTCAACGACATCGAAAACCTCCGTTGGTCGGGTCAGTGCATCCACGATGCTGGCCTGAAGCATGAAATCGCCGTTACGCTTATGGGCCTTCCTCCAGGAGTTGAGAGCCGCGGTGCGCATACGCCTGAGTTTTACGCCGATCGCGTGAAGATGATTCTCGATGCCGGAATTCCCTTTGACAGAATCTGCTTCAAAGACGCGTCAGGAACGACAACGCCGCACACGGTGCGCGAGTCGATCAAACTTGCACGTAAATTGGTTGGTAAGGACGTTCATATTCAGTTCCATTCACACGAAACAGCGGGCAATGGCCTGACCTGCTACCTGGCTGCCCTTGACGGCGGCGCTGATGGCGTCGACGTTTCCATGTCGCCAGTCTCTGGCGGCACCTGCCAGCCAGACATCATTACGCTGTGGCACGCACTCCGTGACAGCGACTACGATCTGGGCATCGACATCGAGAAGGTTCGCAAGGCTGAAGGTGTTTTCAAGAATGCCATGTCCGAATATTTTGTCCCGCCAGAGGCGATGGCCGCTGATCCGGTGATCATTTGGTCCCCGATGCCGGGTGGCGCGCTGACTGCGAACACGCAGATGATGCGCGACAACAACATGATGGACAAGTATGACGACATGATCAAGGAGATGTACGATGCAGTCCGTTTGGGCGGCTTCGGAACTTCTGTGACACCTGTTTCTCAGTTTTATGTTCAGCAGGCGATGAACAACGTCATGTTCGGCAAGTGGAAGAAGATTGCGCCGGGATACGGCAAGATGGTTCTCGGCTACTTCGGGAACACACCGGTTGAGCCCGATCCAGAAATT
>CAZUAY010000277.1:0-2770 GCA_964618405.1 uncultured Lentisphaerales bacterium | reverse complement strand
TTCCGAGCAGCTCGGGCTCGAACCGACGAAAAAGACCGTTCTTTCCATCAACGACGCTGATCCAAAGAAGGCCCGTGCCGTCTCCGAGAAAATGCTCAAGGATGCGGGACTTCCCGTTACCGACGAGAACGTCTTCATCGCGGCTTGCTGCCAGGAAAAGGGTATATCCTTCTTGAAGGATCCAGCGGGTGCCCCGAATGGCGTTCGCAAGGGCAAGCCTGCATCCGAAGCTCCTAAGGGTGGTAATGACTGCACGGTCACGATCAATGGCGAATCATTTGCGATCTCGCTTTCTGATGGTGCTGCGACAGTCAATGGCAAGAAGGTCAATTTCAGCGTTCAAGATGGCATTAAAGCGCCGGCAGCGAAGCCAGCAGTGGCGGCTCCAGTCGCAACCGCTGCAGCTTCTGGGGACGGTGAAGCCGTTCCTTCGCCACTTCCAGGTCTCGTTCTCCGACTCATCGCTTCGGATGGTGCGCAGGTTGAGGCTGACCAAGACATTCTTATTCTCGAAGCCATGAAGATGGAAATTCCAGTCAAATCGCCTTGTGCTGGCACGGTATCAATTACCGTTGCCGCTGGTGACAAGGTTAATTCTGGTGATCCGCTCTTCACGGTCGCGTAACAACACAACGACTGAAAGGTCTCTAGGTCTCTATGAAAAAGTTTCTCTCGTTGATGGGTGTCGTTTTGCTCGCTGGCTTTGCGCTTGCTGGCAATGATGCCGCTGTCGTTGTCGAACCGGCTCAAGCTAAGGTGGAAGAAGCAAAGGTGTATGCGCCTGAGGCGAGTGCCGAAGAGCTTCTCCATAAATCGAAAAACATCTGGAAAGATACCGGCATCTATGGTTTTATGACCAAAGAAGCACCAGAATGGATCACCCAAGGCTATACACGCAAGGACGGGACTTTTATTCCCGGCCATGAAGTTTCGATCCTTGGCGGACTGCCCTACGGTGTAGGCCAATTGATCATGATTCCGGTCTGCTTGATTCTGATGTATTTGGCTGTAGTCAAGGAGTTCGAGCCGCTGCTCTTGCTTCCAATCGGCCTCGGTGGACTGCTAGCTAACTTGCCGTTGGCAGGTCTGAACACACCGGAAATGATCGATGCTGCAGGCATGCTTGCTCCCGGCGGATTTCTATACTATATCTTCGCCTTCGGTGTAGAGACCGGTATGTTCCCGATCATCATTTTCATGGGCGTTGGTGCCATGACGGACTTCGGTCCGCTGATTGCCAATCCCAAGACTTGCCTACTCGGTGCGGCCGCTCAGTTCGGTATTTTTACCGCGCTCATCGGAGCTGTTCTACTGAACGACTTCGTTCCAGGCATTCACTTCTCGCTCCGCGACGCCGCTTCCATTGGTATCATCGGTGGCGCAGATGGTCCTACCGCCATTTGGCTGACCACGAAACTGGCTCCGGATAAGCTCGGCGCGATTGCAGTTGCTGCCTACTCCTACATGGCGCTGGTGCCGATTATTCAGCCACCGCTGATGAAGCTCTGCACCACGAAGAAAGAACGCAAAATAAAGATGAAGCAGCTCCGCGAAGTGAAGAAGATTGAAAAGGTGCTCTTCCCCGTTGTGGTGATTCTTCTCTGCGGACTTCTTCTGCCCACAGCGGTTCCGCTCATGGGTGCGCTCATGTTCGGCAATCTGGCAAAGGAATGCAAGGTGGTCGATCGAATCTCCGACACGATGCAAAACTCGCTCATCAACATCATCACGATTTTCCTCGGCATCTCGGTAGGCTCGAAGCTTGCAGCGGAGAAGTTCCTGAGCATTGAAACCCTCGGCATCCTGATGCTCGGCCTCTTCGCCTTTGCGGTGGGAACAATGAGCGGTGTTTTCATGGCGAAAATCATGAACTTGTTCTCGAAGGATAAGGTCAATCCACTCATCGGCTCCGCAGGCGTTTCTGCCGTTCCGATGGCGGCACGCGTGTCCAACAAGGTTGGGCTAGAAACTGATCCTTCGAACTTCCTTCTCATGCATGCGATGGGACCGAACGTTGCAGGCGTGATTGGGTCTGCCGTCGCGGCTGGCATCCTTTTCCGGATGCTTGGCTAAGCTTCCTTATCGTGTTTTTGATGCTAGAATCTTAAACGCAAAGCTCGCAAAGTCCGCAGGGAAGGTGTTAGGTTTCAGACCCTAGAGTTTAGCCAATTCTAGTGCCAAGTATCTAGCCCCTTCTTCCCCCAATTCGTAATTCCTAATTCGTAATTTCCTCATGCGGCTGCGCCGTGGGCTCTTGGCCACAAAACACCAAGAGTGACAAAGAGCTTTTCTTGGGTAACATGGATGGACAGAATGTTTTCTTGATAAAAACTTCATGAAAAGCTTCGCGCTCTTCGCGATCCCGTTGCGTCCCTTGCGATAAAGATTTAGCCAGAGATCACAGAAGGCTCAGAGTACGTGGGAGTTAACCAGAAGGGCAGAAGGGGCTAGCCGCTAGTTTTGCCACGTGCTACCCAAGTCAGTAATAAACGGAGTCTGGGGCAGAGCCCCTGCGGAAACTACGCACTGCGCACTACGTCACTCTTAAAACCTCTGCGGCTCCGTGGTGAAGTTCTTAACCTTAGAAAAACCTCAATTTAGTGAGGTCTGAAGAGAATTATTCCGAGCCTACCGCCTTGGCGTTACGATATGGCCGGGCGCATCTTCGTTCCGTTGACCTGTCCGTTTGGATTTGCTCAGAGGCACCACGTTTATTCGAAAGCGGCGTCGCGCGGAATACCGCTTGCCGCCGCACTCCAAAATCGGCCAT
>CAZUAY010000276.1:0-5309 GCA_964618405.1 uncultured Lentisphaerales bacterium | reverse complement strand
CTAGCGACTAGCGACTTAATCGGTCCGGCACAGCCCCTGTGCCTGACCGATTACGGTCTCGCTTGAATCCGTACTGGACATAGCACATCCGAATCGCTTATCCTATAGCGGTATGAAGTTTCTATCAAAAGAAGGTGGTCACTTCAGCAGTAGCTGGGTTGCTTTGAGTTTGTCCGTGATACTGCTGTTGCCGGTGGTGGGCGGTGCCTGCGACGTACCGGTGTTCCGCTATGCACTCGACACGTGGCCAGCCGATGCTTATGAAGCGGTGGTCATCAATCGGGGCGGCGATGAGGCTGAGGCCTCGTTACTTATGCTGCGCGACGCAGCCACCACAACGGCCAACGTGGTCGTACGCGAAGTGAACCCCGATCAAATTCCTGCATCCTTCTCCCAGTTGTTGCAAGAACAACCCGCCGTCTCGACGCCTTGGCTGATCCTGCGTTTTCCTGTTAGGCAAGAGGCGCGTCGGACAGTCTGGTCTGGCCCGCTGAACCGCGACGCGGTCTCCGCCTGGCTTGATTCACCCAGCCGCCGTGAGTTGAGCCGCCTACTCCTCGAAGGACGCGCTGGCGTCTGGATCCTGCTCGAAAGTGGTAACCGCGGCAAGGACAAAGACGCGCACAATTTACTCGTTACAGAGCTCGCCCGGCTTGAACGGACGCTGAGCCTCCCGACAGATTATGCGCCGGCAGACAACCCCAGCCTCTCTTTCGCTATCCTCCGACTGTCACCCGACAGCCCGCATGAAAAAGAGCTCATCGCCATGCTGCGCGGTAGCGAACCCGGTCTAACGCAACGAATGAATGAGCCCATGGTCTTCCCAGTTTTTGGCCGCGGAATTATTCTCTACGCTCTGATCGGCGACGGCATCAACACGTCCACCATCGCCGAGGCGGCCGAATTTATGACCGGCGCATGTTCCTGCGAAGTGAAGTCGCAGAACCCCGGCATCGAGCTGCTTTTGTCGACCGATTGGGGCGCGGCTCCTGCGGGAGGCATCGCCGACTTTGCCAGCCGCGCGGCCAACGCCGAAACTTTGCTGGCGGCCGGCACGGTCGACGCGGCGCCGATACCGGGTCTCGTCGGAGATGTGCGCGCCGACCGAGGGTTACCACCGGCGAGCGACGTTCCGCCCGCAGAAACCCAGCATCCGAGGTCGGCTCAATCCATCGTGTGGGTTGCTCTAGGGTTGATCGTGACTGGCGTTGCTGTGCTAACAGGACTAGGGCTGGCGCGTCGCCAGCGGAGGAGCGATACATGACACTTTGGCTTTTACTGGCGGGCGAGATTGCCCATCGCCGACTCTCGTTTGCACTGGGATGTCTCTCGGTGGCGATCGCGGTGGGCGCGGTGGTCGGAAGCTTTTCCATGCTCCGCGGCCACGACCTGCGCACCGAGCGACTGGTGGAAGAGAAGGAGGCCCGTACCCGCGAGGAGATGGTCCGCCTTGAAAACGATTATCGGCTCATCATGAAGCGAATGGGCTACAACGTGATGATCCTCCCCGCCAGCCAGGATCTGAGCGAATTGCTTGCGCTGGGGTACCCGACCCAGACGCTCCCCGAAAGTTATGCCGAACGTCTCGCCGAAAGCGGCTTTGACACGCTAAACCACCTCTTGCCCGTCCTGCAGCGGCGCATCGTATGGCCTGAAACGGGAGAGAATATCCTCTTATGCGGCGTCCGCGGCCAGATGGCGCTACCGGGTGGCAAGGGCGAACGTGCGCCGATTCAGGCTCCGATTCCAGCGGGGCGTGTAGCGCTGGGCCATACGCTGGCAGCGCGCGTTGATGCCACCGCGGGGGAACCCATCACGTTGATGGGCGAACGTTTCATCGTAGAACGTGTGGATCCGATGCGGGGTACGATCGATGATATGGCCGTCTGGGCCGCTTTGGACAAAGTGCAGGGCTGGCTCAATGAGCCGGGACGCATCAGCGGCATCTTGGCGCTGGAATGCGTCTGCCACGCCGACTCGTTGGGGATGATTGTCGACCAAGTGACAGCATTACTGCCTGACACGCAGGTGTTTGAATTCAGCTCGATCGTGCGTGGCCGTGCCGAGGCGCGGGATCGGGCGGCGGCGGCAGCACGATTGGCAATCGAAGAGGAAAAAGCGCAGCGGTTACTGCTTCGATCGGAGCGCGTCCGTCTAGCACGAGGCGCGGCAGCGGCAGCCGTAGTGGGCGCAGCACTTTGGGTGATGTTACTCGCGTATGGCAATGCGCGCGACCGGCGTAGCGAAATCGGAATGCTACGCGCTGTCGGACTGCGCGAGCGGCAGATCTTGACGTTGCTGTTAGGCAAGGCACTGCTGATGGGCGCCTGTGGCGGAGCGATTGGGCTTGCCGTGGGATGGGTTTGTGGCGCACGCGCGGCCGATGTGCCCCTGCTGAGCCAGACGGCCTGGACGTTGGCCGGCGGCTGGCAGTTAGCCGCAATCTGGCTACTGGGTCCGCTTTTGGCCGGTGCTGCGGCCTTTGGACCCGCTTTGGCGGCAGCTCGACGCGATCCGGCCGATGTGCTGGGCAGGGAGTAATGTGATGCTCGAATTACGAAACGCAGACAAGACGTATACAGGACGGCGCGGCCAAGTGGTGGCGCTGAAAGACGTGTCATTACGACTGGAGCGCGGCTCCCTGACTGCGCTGCAAGGTCCAAGCGGTTGCGGGAAGACCACGCTCCTGCTGACGGCAGGTGGACTCCTGGCGCCCGATCATGGCGAGGTTCTTGTCGATGGGGTCAACCTCTATACTCTTTCGCCCGACCGCCGCGCCCGCTTGCGAGCCGCGGCTATCGGCTTCGTCTTCCAACAGTTCCATCTCGTCCCCTATCTTAGCCTCCTCGACAACTTGCGGGTTCCCGCCCTCGCGCTCGGTGTGTCGAATGCGGACGAGGCGGCGCGAGCCGAGGCACTTGTGGAGCAATTAGGTCTGGCCCCACGCCGTCACCACTTTCCCGACGAGCTAAGCACGGGCGAACGGCAGCGCACTGCGGTAGCGCGAGCGCTGATGAACCGACCCAAGCTAATTTTAGCGGATGAACCAACCGGAAACCTCGACGCCGATAACGCTCAGGTGGTACTGGACGCGCTAGAGAAATTTACGCACGAAGGCGGTACGGTCCTACTTGCGAGCCACGACGCCCGCGTCGCCACACGCGGCCACCGCGTATGGCGCATGCAGGCGGGATGTTTAACAATTGAGAAGTCAAAAGTCAGAAGCCAGGAGTCAGAATAATTAAAGTGAATATCCAACAGCCAACAAGAAGCATCCAACAGACCATTTTTCACTTAAGAGGCACACGACTTGCGATCCACGCGATAGCCGCTACAGCGGGTCTACTGCTTGGAACTTGCAGCTTGGCCGAAACGCCGTCGTCGGCAGGCGACTGGCCCACTTGGCGAGCCGATGCCACTCGTTCCGCGGCCATCAGCACTCCTCTGCCTGAGAAACTTCACCTCCTCTGGACACGGTCGATGGGCGCGCCTGTGCCGGCCTGGCCGGCCAGCCAGTACAAAGTCCGCTTCGACGAATCCTACGAACCGGTTGTGGCGGGTCAACGTCTTTTCGTGGGCTCAATGGTGAACGACCGCGTTACCGCCTACGATACCGACACGGGACGCGAGCTGTGGCGTTTCTACACCGGTGGGCCGGTTAGGTTTGCTCCGCTTGTCTGGCGCGACCAAGTCTATGCCGTCAGCGACGATGGCAATCTCTACTGTCTCGACACGGCGACCGGAAAACTCCTCTGGTCAAAACACGGCGCCCCTGTTGAGCGGCTCGTGCTGGGCAACGACCGTCTGATCTCAACCTGGCCGGCGCGGGGTGGTCCCGTGCTGTATGAAGAGCCTGACGGTGGGGCGACCCTCTACTTTGCTGCGGGTATTTGGCCTTTCATGGGGACGTTCATCCATGCGCTCGACGCGAGGACGGGGCAGGTGCGCTGGACGAACAGCGGTAGTGGCTCAACCTATGTTGTACAACAGCATTTCAGCCCCGCATTCGCCGGTGTAGCGCCTCAGGGCTGCCTTGCTGTGCGTGACGACATCCTGCTGATTTCCGGGGGCCGGACGGTGCCGGCGGGGTATGACCGGCACACCGGCGACATGCTATTCTTTGACGTGCAGGATCGATCATTCGGTAAGGATGGCGGTGGACACGAAGTCGCCATTATCAAGGATTACTTCTTCAACCGCGGCGCTCTCTACAATCTCACAAACGGCTCGGCAATTGTTAACCTGAACAGCCAGTCGGTCATTCCAGCTAGGAGCGTGGCGCGCATTGGAGGCGGTTTTGCGGCCGTGACGCTACCGGGAAACGTGGCCTGGTACGACGCCGTGCTGGAGCCGTTCACGAAAAAGGTGGTCGACCGCAAAGGTATCGAGCAAAGCATTACGAATTACACCCTGCCGCTGTGCCAGACGGTCGCGACAAATCTGCCCACGCGACAGATTCACTTCCGTGCCGGTGATCGCGTTTATCTGAGTGGAGCCAACGGCTGGATCGGGGCTGTTGATCTAGCCCCTTCCGCGCACCCTGGGCTGGCTTGGGAGATGCGCATTGAAGGCGACATCTGGACTTTGCTGCCGGGAGGCGGCAAATTATTCGCAGTCACACGGGAGGGCGAGATATTCTGTTTTGGCGAGCAAGTACCAACCGACGGGCCACAACGGCATCAACTGCCCTCCGCCACGGTAGCGCTCCGAGACGAAATTGCTGGCGTCGATGGATATGCCATGGTCTGGGGTCTGGGCGGCGATGACGACGTGGCGCGCTTAATACGACTATCAGCGCGTCACCACGTGATCGCGGTCGATCCAGACCCGACGCGTGTGGCGGCGTTGCGCCGTCAGCTAGACGATGCCGGCATCTACGGCCGCCTCGTCCATGTCATTGAGGGCGATCCCACTCAGATGCCTCTGCCGCCCTATTTGGCGACGCGGATCGAGGTTCGCGCCGACGCGGCTACAGCCGAGGCGGCGGTCAGCCACGCCTGGCGCACGCTGCGCCCTTATGGTGGTATCGCCGAGTTTCACGCCGTCGATGCAGCGGCTGGACGTGAGCCCGTTATTCAACGTCTGCTACGCGCCTCCGAGCCACTCAAGCTTGCCGGGGCAAAGGTGGAGAGTACTGCCGATGGCATCCGGCTGTCGCGTGCAGGTGCGCTACCGCTATCAGCACCGTGGACGCATCAGTACGCCGACCCCGCCAACTCAGTCGTGTCGCAAGATGAACTGGTCAAACCGCCGCTAGGGCTGCTGTGGTTCGGTGGCCCTCCCAACGACGACATCCTGCCGCGCCACGG
>CAZUAY010000275.1:0-5370 GCA_964618405.1 uncultured Lentisphaerales bacterium | reverse complement strand
TTCGCATGTCTGTCGGCGGCGTATGTCTTCGGCTTGCAAACCCATCGCCTATGCGGGTCAACGGAACGGGGATGCGCCCCTCGCTAATTTTGGGCGTAGAAGGCACTTGTTTTTCAAGATGCAATTACAGTACAATTAAGAGGATGAAAGCACCCCTCGCTAATCTGAAAGACTCTGCAATAAAAATTCCGTCGGTAGCACATCGCCGTGGTGGCTACACGAGAGGATTTTGGGCGCTGACTGGGGTTGTGATACTGACAGCCATCTTTCTGCTGGGGTACATAGCTGCAGACTATGATGCCTCTGGAGTGGTGAAGCGGCTTCTGCTCCCACGGCAGGAGCCCAAGGGCGTGTTGAGAATCGCCATCTGCCAATACGATACCCGAATCAATAATCTTTCGTGGAATCTCGACTACGCCATAGACTTAGCGGAGGAAGCGTTTGAACAGGGAGCCGACTATGTCATTCTGCCGGAGTTTTCGTTCAGCGGCCTAACGGAGCTACACGCCTTGCACGAGTTGATCGAGGAATTTGAGCAGATTGGTGGAGCAAAGACGCTCCGTCAGGTTGCGCGACGGAACCGCGGCTATTTCCAGTTCAACCACCCAGTGCTGGCAGACGGTGCTTTTTGGAACGAAACCGTTTTACTCAGTCCAGATGGGGAGGTTGTGGCTCGGTATCATAAGCGCAATCTTGCCCAAATCGACGAAAAGGTTAAATTCCGCAAAGGGGAGCTACCCACGACTGTCGATCTGCCCTTTGGTCGAGTGGGCTTTCTGATCTGTCGCGACGTCGAGGATGCTCACATTGTCGATCGAGGCGTGATGGACTGGGACACGGCCGCTGTGACCAATAAATTCGAAGCGGCTTACCAAAGCATTGAACAATACCGGGAGGCCGATCTCATCATTGGGCAATTAGCGTTTGCATCTTGGTGGACGCCAACCCGCCGGAACCCCATGATAAATGACCCGATCTCGATGTCGCTCACCCGTATGGAGGACGAAGCCGATCTCTGGGTTCAGCACACCGAAACTTACGTTGCGCTCGTTAACAAATCTGGCTTCGAACATGGCCACGGTTTCACCGGCGGATCGCTGTTGGTTGATCCTAGGGGCAAGACTCTCGCACGAGCTTCCTCCGGTGTAGAAATTCTCTACATTGACCTCCCGCTCGACGAAACGGGAAGGATTTCGCGTCCGAAAAGCCTCGTTGAACCGTCTGTTAGTTCGCCAGAAGGCTAATACTGTAATCGGTCCGGCACAGGGGGCTGTGCCGGACCGATTACAGTCGCTAGTTGCTAGTGGCTAAAAGAGCTTAATTACGGAAATAGAGTCGCAGATAATATTCCCTTCTATAGCATCACCGATCTACCCTCGTGCCTGAGGGACGCGCCAGAAGGGCTGCGATAGGCAAGCCCTCCGCGCGGCCGCGCCGCGAAAAAACGATGGAGCAACTTTGTGCATCCCAAAAACGTTGTCGCGAACTTCGTCGCGAACTTCGTCGAGCCTCCGCGAAGTCGCCTCAGCCCGTTACGCGACGAGGAGACCGCGTTTACAGGAGGAGCCTGCCTGTGCGGGGACGGCAGACGAGCGAAGCAAACGGAGCGGGGGTTTTCCAACCCCCGTCGTGTCGGGGACAGGAATGTCCCCGCTCCGTTACAGCATCGACCAAGGCTGCGGGCTCTGTTTTGATTCCCAGACTGGGTCCGAACTCAATCACCTCGCGGGTGGCGCCTAGTAAAGCAGCGCAGGATTTTCCAAGGCTCTTACCATAGACATCCCAAAAAGCGGCTTCTACTGCCGCTTTTGCGAAATTATTTCCACGATACGCTTTTTCCATATAATCGGACAGCTCCTCTGGCGTTGCGAAGCTTTTACCGCGAACTGCAGGAATCAAAGCGCGCTTCATCACATCCAGAACAGAACCGACAGTCTCATGCGGATAAAATGGAACGGCATCAACGGCAGCTTCGCCCCAGCCAATAAAATCGCCAGAGCGCATTTCTAAAATCACCGCTTCCTTCGTGGTGATTTCTCCCGCACTGATACGGAAAGGGACACGCAACTGAATGCTGTAATGATACAAGGTTATAGACTCGATTTTTAATGCTTTCATACTTTTATCTCTGGGCTTTCTCATGACTCTTTTGAAAAATTAAGACACAGTCTAATCAAAGACAAGCACTTTTGAACGAGGAGTAATACTATCATTTATTTGTTAAAATTGTAATTTGTAAATGAGTGTGATGGCATCGTGGGTGCATCCCCGTTCCGTTGACTCGCATAGGCGATGGGTTTGCAAGCCGGAGACATACGCCGCCGACAGACATGCGAAAAGCGGTGCCGCCCTTCGGTTGTCACCGCACGCCAAGATGGCCGATTTTGGAGTGCGGCGGCAAGCGGTATTCCGCGCGACGCCGCTTTCGAGTAAACGTGGTGCCTCTGAGCAAATCCAAACGGACAGGTCAACGGAACGAGGATGCGCCCGGCATCGTGGGTGCACGTTCACGTGCACCAGAAAGTAGTAAAGCCGCAGCGCCGAGGCAGTGGTTCCATCAAAAAAAAATCGGCACCTCATGGCAAGGAGCCGATAAGAACCGAAGAAACAAGTATTTTTCGGCCTTCTTACAAGGCTAACCAAAGATATTTTTAGCGTTTTTTATCGAACTCGCGCTTTTTTGCTAGATTTCCCCGCCGCTATATGTCACAATGACTGCTCTTTTTGATTCGTTTCGTTTATACACAAAGAGGAATACATGTCCGTCAAAGTCAGATTAACACGCACAGGCGCAAACAGAGATAACTGTTTCCGCGTCGTCGCAACCGATACGCGCTTCCCTCGGGATGGTCGCTTCATTGAGTTGCTCGGATGGTACGATCCGAAGAAACCCGGCAAAAATTTCGGCATCAATGTCGAGCGCATCCAGTACTGGAAAGGCACTGGGGCTCAGTTGAGCGATACCGTCTGTAGTCTCATGCGCCGCGAAAAGCTTGCGGCCAAAGACGCAGAGTAATCACGCTTCCCGGGAAAGGAAGCCGCAAGGGTGAGTCGTCAGGACCGTCTGCACATCGATATCGTCACTGTTTTCCCAGAAATGCTTAACGGCTTTCTGGAAGCCAGTATGCTCAAACGAGCAGCGAAACTCGAAGCCGTAAAATTCGGGTTAATCAATCCAAGAGATTTTACCGATAACGCAAGACGAACCACCGACGACAGACCTTACGGCGGAGGACCGGGGATGGTGATGCTCGCAGATCCGCTTCTCAAAGCCGTCGAATCCGTATCAAAACCCGAGACGAAAGTCGTCATGATGACACCCTCGGGAAAGCCCTTCACGCAGAAGGATGCGCATCGGTTAGCCAAAGAAAAGCATCTCGTTTTCATCTGCGGCCACTACGAAGGTATCGACGACCGAGTTCGACAGCTCCTGCAGCCCGAGGAGCTTTCGATCGGGGATTACGTGCTCACCAACGGGGTTCTTCCAGCAGCCGTCGTGGTCGATGCCGTCGTGAGATTGATTCCAGGGGTTTTAGGAGGGGAAGGCGCGACCGTCGATGAGTCTTTCGAGACAGGGCTTCTCGACTTCCCGCAGTTCACAAGACCCGTCGAGTACAGGGAATTGCGCGTTCCAGAAATCCTTCAAAGTGGAAACCATGCGGCCATCGCTACATGGAGACTCCAAGAAGCTGAGCGAATCACCCTGGAACGCAGACCGGATCTGGCAAGCCTGATGGGCCTGCCACGGGATGAGACAAAGGAAAAGAACAGAAAAAAGGATCGTCGACACGCTCGGCGAAACAACAACCAAGAGAACTTGGCTTGCCCAACAGACAAGCCGTCTGCGGAACCCCTGAAGGATCCCGCACAGGAGAGAATACTGAAATGAGCAACGTATTAGATCAGATCACAGCCGAAAGCCTTAAGAGCGACGTAACACCCTTCGCGGTCGGCGATGGCGTCAAAGTTTCCATCAAAATCAAGGAAGGCGACAAAGAGCGCATTCAGATTTTCGCAGGAACAGTTATTGCCCGCGATGGAGAGGGTGCTAACGAGACTTTTACCGTCCGTCGCCTTTCCTTCGGCGTCGGCGTGGAAAAAGTTTTCCCGGTACACTCCCCGTACCTCGTTAAAATCGAAGTTGAGCGCTCGGCACATGTTCGCCGTTCTAAGCTTTACTATCTGCGCGACCTCCGCGGCAAGAAAGCCCGCCTTCGCGAGAAGAGAAGCTAACCACGCTTCAGCCGATTCAAACGAATCCACCACCAGATGCCAACGGAAACCCTTGGCGTCTGGTTTTGGTGTTTGCTGGAAGAAGTCGCTAGTGACTAGTGGCGAGTCGCTAGCCAATTATGAAATAAGAATTACAAGTTTTCTCTTTTGTGTTCTTTGTGGCGAAACTACATACGACCAATTTCTTGTCCCCTCTATTTAAGCGGGGTCTGGGGTAGAGCCCCAGCGGAAACTACGCCCTACTCCCTACGCCCTACGCTTCCACCACCTCGACAAAGTTCCCGACAAAGCTAACGACAAAGTTTTTTTCAAACGGGGCATGGGGTGTCCCCATCGGAAACTGCTCCCTCCTCCCTACGCCCTACTCCCTACTCTCCCTCTCTCCATGCTTACCTTCGAACACCAGTTCTGGGCTCAAAACCCTAGCTCACGCCTTGCGGGCATCGATGAAGCAGGCCGCGGACCGCTTGCTGGGCCTGTGGTCGCGGGAGCCGTTTGCATTCCCCAAGAACGGGTCGAAGCCCTGTACGCCGATCAACTCGCGAGGCTCACGGATAGCAAAAAGCTGACTAAAGCCGACCGAAAGCGTTTTTTTGAAATCCTCTCTTCGACCCCAGGAGTAGAAGTTGGCGTCGGTGTTGCAGACCCCGTCGAAATCGATAGCATCAACATCCTCCGAGCAACCCATGTCGCCATGGCTCGCGCGGTCTCTGCTCTTTCTGGCGGCATTCCGCCGCACGCGCTTGTCGACGGTCTTCCCGTACGCGGTCTTCCCTGCTCTTCAACGGCTATTGTGAAAGGCGACGCCAAAAGTTTCCTCATCGCCGCCGCCAGCATTGTGGCAAAGGTCACCCGAGATGCCATCATGGATGACCTCGATGCCCAGTATCCCGAATACGGCTTTGCTAAACACAAAGGCTACCCTACCCCAGCACATCTCGTCGCCCTCCAGAAACACGGTGCCTGTCCCGTTCACCGCCAAAGCTATGCCCCCGTTGCGGCGCTCCACCAGCCCTCGCTTTTTTGAGCGCTCGTGGCAGAACGGAGAAGCAGTCCTATCAGGAAGAATTGTCGGGGTTTTCGGCGTGGTTCTCTCGTCGCCGCGAGCCTATCTTGCGACTGTAATCGGTCAGTGAC
>CAZUAY010000274.1:0-5395 GCA_964618405.1 uncultured Lentisphaerales bacterium | reverse complement strand
TTCTATTCGTAATTCATAATTCATAATTCGTAATTTCCTCCCAGCTAGAACCTAGAGCCTAAAACCTAACACCTTCTCCCGGCCTGCGTCAAAGCATCAAAGCGGCAAGTAGTCAAACCTGCCCACTTTTCGCTACGCTGAGGCTCGGGCGATATGACGCTTTGATACTTTGATGCTTTGACGCAAGAAAAGCCAGCCTAAAGAACGAGGCGGCGACGTGCGATGCGCGTGCCGAGTGCGGCTGGCCGAGACGGCCGAGCCCCACCCTTTGGAGAAGCTGTGGCTGGCCTCGGTGAGGCCAGAATCGTCCGCGATCACCGATCGCTAGCGACTAGCCACTAGCAACTAGCGACTGTAATCGGTCAGGCACAGTCCCCTGTGCCTGACCGATTACCAACGAAACGGATTATTCTCTTGCACGTAAACCGTCAGAAATAGTATAGTTCATTTTCACGTGAACGGGTGACATGCTTTTTTGGCGTGCCCCTAAAAAACAGGAGACATCAACAAATGAAATCCGTAAAAGGAACGCAGACCGAGAAAAACTTGCTTAAAAGCTTTGCTGGCGAATCGCAGGCACGAAACCGTTATACTTTTTTCGCTAGTGTCGCTAAAAAAGAAGGCTTCGAACTTATTTGTAATATTTTCACCGAGACCGCTAATCAGGAAAAGGAGCATGCAGAGCGGATGTTCAAGTTTCTAGAAGGTGGAATGCTCGAGATCACGGCTTCTTATCCAGCAGGCAAAATCGGCACGACGGCTGAGAACCTCGGCGAGGCCGCCGCGGGTGAGCATGAGGAATGGACCGATCTCTATCCGGGATTTGCTGACGTTGCGGAGAAGGAAGGCTTCAAAGAGATCGCCGTCATGTACCGCATGATCAGCGTCGCCGAGAAGTATCACGAAGAGCGCTATCGCAAGTTGCTGGCCCGCGTCGAAAATGGCACGATGTTTGTCAACGGCACGCCTACCAAGTGGCGTTGCCTCAACTGCAGCTTCATCACGGAAGCCCCGAAGGCTCCAGAGATGTGTCCCGCTTGCTTGCATCCGAAGAGTCACTTCGAGCGTTTCGCAGAAACCTTCTGATGAGAATAACCGGCGGTGAACTACGCGGAAGGCGCTTAAAAGTGCCTTCCGGAGGTCATGTCAGGCCGACGCAGGACGCAGTCCGTGAAGCAGTGTTCTCTATGTTGATGAACGTCGTTCCGGGCTCGTCCTTCCTTGATTTATTTGCAGGTTCTGGTGCTGTGGGCCTTGAGGCGTGGAGCCGAGGTGCCGCGAAGGTGATGTGGGTAGAGCAAGACCCCAAGGTAGTTCGCGTTTTGAAGGAAAACGTTGCAGAGCTGTGTGGCGAGGATTCCGTGCAGGTTGTTTCTGCGGATGTATTCGCGTGGCTTTCTCGTCCAGCGGTCGCTCCAGGTTCGATCGATATCGTTTATGTGGATCCGCCTTATGCGACAGAGGAGGATCCCGATCGAATAGAAGAAGTCGCACAAAAGCTGTCAGATTCAGGATGGCTTATGCCGGACGCGATTTTAGTGTCAGAGCAACGTACGGGGGGGGAGTTTCCAGGCCCATCGGGCTGGGAACGAATCAAAGAGCGGCGCTACGGCCACACGCGGGTGTTGATATTTAGAAAAACGGAGAAAGGAGGATGAGCATGCAATTCAAGCCGAACGCTATCGTTTATCCTGGCACATTTGACCCTTTAACCTTGGGACATTTTGACCTTTTAGAACGCGCCTGCGGTCTTTTCGACCATGTGATTCTTGCCATTGCGGCAGACACAACCAAGGTAGGCTCGATGTTTTCGTGCGAGGAGCGTATGGAGATGGCGCGCGCGGTGGTGTGCGAGATGGGCAACGTGACTGTCGAGAAAATGGATGGTCTACTCATTGACTTTGTACGCGAGAAAAACATCCGTGTCGTCCTGCGAGGGCTCCGTGCTTACAGTGACTTCGAATACGAGTTTCAGATGGCCCTCACGAACCGAAAGCTGGCACCTGAAATTGAGACGATCTTTATGATGCCCAAGGAAGACCACAGCTACGTCAGCTCGAGCACTGTGCGCGAAGTCGCTCGCTACGCTGGAGACACGAGCCTGTTCGTCCCTCCTGCGGTCCAATGCTATATTGAGCGTAAAGTGGTTCTGAACCGCCTGAACGGAAAGAAATGATTCTTCAAACAGCCAACCTCTCTCCAGCCGGATCTAAATTCTCTGGAGAAGAAACAAGCGAAATTTTTGAATGGCCAGCGGATGGCAATGCCATCGTGCATCCTTCGGGGCCGTTACGCTGGAAATTTGTGGCAAAGCTCTTCGGAGATGAATTGCTGATTGAAGGCAAGGTCACTGCTGAATTTAGCGGGGTTTGCGCGCGCTGTGGTTGCGACATCGTTTTTGAGATCGCAGAGCCTCTCTGTTTTTCAGTAAAAATATCCGAAGAAATTGCAGAAGTGGACTTGACTTCAGAGCTAAGAGACGCTATTCTTCTCGCCCTTCCAAACCACCCAGTGTGTAAGACTGACTGCCAAGGCGTATGTCCGACCTGCGGCAAGCCGCTTTCAGAAGGTTCTTGCACGTGTGGTGGTATAAAAAACACCAGTCCGTGGGATACTCTCAACGACCTGGGCTGACAACAATCTTATCAACAGAAATCGGAGTTCGAAATGGCCGTACCAAAACGGAAAATGTCAAAGATGCGCGTGCGCATGCGCCGTGCACAAAAGAAGGCGGAAATTGCAAGCGTTTCGGTTTGCCCAGATTGCGGAGCCTCTCGTGAGAGTCATCGCGTCTGTAAAAGCTGCGGGATGTACCGCGGTCGCAAAGTGTTGACGATCAACACAGCCGAATAATTAGGCAAAACCCAATGCGTATCGCAGTGGATGCCATGGGCGGCGATTTTGCCCCTCGGGAGATCGTCAAGGGTGCGGTGGAAGCCTTTAAGGCGATGCCGCACGAAGTTGAGATCATCCTTGTCGGAGACGAGACCGCTATTAAAACAGAGCTCGCCTCGAATGGTGTGTCTGTTTCTCAGCGTCTTCGTATTCTCCACACCACGCAAGTGATCGACATGTGCGAAGCCCCTGCGCAGGCAATTCGTACGAAACGGGACTCCTCGATTTACCGCGGAATGGAACTCGTTAAAACTGGCGATGCAGATGCCTTTTTATCTGCTGGAAGCACGGGCGCGATGGTCGCGGCGGCGATCTTTGTATTGCGGCGTGCACCGGGTGTCAAGCGCCCGGCAATCGGAATGGTGCTCCCGACGACAAGTCGCCCCGTGCTGATCCTGGATGCCGGTGCGAATACCGATTGTGACGAGATGGAACTGGAACAGTTCGCCATCATGGGCAAGCTGTATTCGGAGGCGATTCTCAACCAGAAAGACCCTGTGATCGGCCTCTTGAGTATTGGTGGGGAAGATCTAAAGGGCAACGACGTGACCAAGAAGACGCTTGAGCGCCTGCGAGCGAATAAACTCATCTCCTTTCGGGGTAACGTTGAGGGACACGACCTTTTCGAAGGCGTCGTAGACGTGGTGGTCTGCGACGGTTTTGTGGGCAATGTCCTGTTGAAGACTGTGGAAAGTACGGCACGGGCTATCGGCCATTGGATGAAGCATGAATTCAAGTCCAATCCCCTGCGCCTCCTCGGAGCGCTCTGCCTCCAGGGCGCACTCCGCAGCATGAAAAAGCGTATGGATCCCGAATTATATGGTGGCGCACCGCTGCTGGGTGTTAATGGAACCGTAATCATTACACATGGCGCATCCTCCCACAAGGCTATCTTCCACGCGATACGCGTCTCCGTCGAAGCCGTCAAAAATAATGTGAGCAAGAAAATATCTGACCAATTGGGCGCACTCGCCAACAATCCCGCCCCGCATCCACCCTCCAAGTAACGATAGGCAGACACACCCATGTTCAACCCCGTTTCGATAAAATCAGCTGTGATCGCCGGTGTCGGCGCATGGGTCCCTGAAAAGATCCTCACCAACAACGAGCTTGCTACACGCGTCGATACCACTGACGAGTGGATCTCCACGCGTACTGGAATCCGAGAGCGCCGAATCGCCGCTCCTGAAGAGACCTGCTCCGATCTGGCCGCAAAGGCCGGCCGCGCGGCACTCGAGAACGCCGGCGTGAAGCCGGAAGAGATCGATTTGCTGATTGTGGCCACGATCACGCCAGACGCCTTCACGCCTTCGACCGCTTGCTATGTCCAGCCTAAGCTGGGCCTTGTCAAGGCGACATGCTTTGATATTTCCGCCGCGTGTTCGGGCTTCGTCTTTGCCCTCGATATTGGGCGACAGTATATTCTCTCGGGCGCCGCGAAGAAGGTGATGGTCATCGGTGCTGAGAAAATGAGTGCGATTACGGATTGGACTGATCGTGGCACGTGTATCATCTTTGGTGATGGCGCAGGTGCCGTCATCCTCGAAGAAGGCAAAGGCGTTTCGCGCGGCATCGTGTCGAACGCGATGGGCTCTTCCGGCGAGTTTGCTTCGCTGATCAGGATTGAGGCGGGCGGCTCTGCTTTACCCGCCTCGCATGAGACCGTTGATCACCGCCAGCATTTCATCAAGATGGAAGGCAACCCAGTCTTTAAAGCCGCCGTGCGTGGCATGACTGACATTGGTGTACAGGCACTCGAGATGGCGGGCATTTCGAGTGACCAACTCGCGTGCATTGTGCCGCATCAAGCGAATGTTCGTATTATTAGTGCGATTGCTGAAAAAATGAATGTCTCGATGGATCGAGTCATCCTCAATCTTGATCGCTACGGAAACACGACTGCCGCTACGATCCCGATCGCAATTGAAGAAGCCGTCAGAACCGGCAAAATCAAGGACGGCGATTACTTCCTGATTGTCGCCTTCGGCGCCGGACTCACCTGGGGCGCCTCCGTGATCCAGTGGGGCCGATAGCTCCCAAAAAAATTCAGACCACCCAAGAGGGAGCGAGGTCTTCAAGCCGCTGAAACTCATGCACTGTTCAGACGATGAAAGGTTCTAGACAAGATTGCAAGATTAACCGGATGCAAAATAACCTGATAATCCACGGCGTGGAGACCGGTTGCGAAAACGTACAAGAACCCGGCAAGCAGAGCCTGAACGTATACTTTCATGGACAGCCCTCCCATGCGAACCGACCGCCTCTTTATCCCTCTTTATCCCTCTTTCAGAGTCGGTGTTGAGCTTGCGGTATTGGCCCTGGACGAGGGTGTCGAGTCGAGAGGCCTCGCGGTCAGTTTCTTTCAGACCTCACTAAATTGAGGTTTTTCTACTTTTCTGTCGCAAGTTCAATTCCCTCTTCTAATGCGGTTTCGAGTCCGAGTCCCGTTTCCCTCAATACGAGTACAAGTACGAGATTGAGGCTGTCGTGAAGAAGACGG
>CAZUAY010000273.1:0-5398 GCA_964618405.1 uncultured Lentisphaerales bacterium | reverse complement strand
TCTTCGGCTTGCAAACCCATCGCCTATGCGAGTCAACGGAACGGGGATGCGCCCGTTACAGTTGGCTCGATGATACAGCGCTTGCTGTGCCGCCAAGACGTGGGTTTCATCACCCTGCCAAATTCCCATGGCTGGCTGCTGGATGGCGCGGCCAAACGAAAATGAAGACGCCCAAGGCAGGCTCGACTTAAATCTGACATTCATTTTGTTTGTCCCCATTTCCAATTTCGGATTTCCGGCATGTGCTCGATGAGTTTTGCTTCCATAAGCTTCTTCAGGGTCGTGCCCTTGGCACCTAACTTCGGCACGCGGTGCAGCACGTCCATCACGAGGTGGAAACGATCCAGGTCGTTCAGCACGGTCATGTCGAAATAAGTCGTGATGGTGCCTTCCTCCTTGTAGCCGCGCACGTGCAGGTTCTTGTGGTTGGTGCGGCGATAGGTCAGCCGATGCACCAACCAGGGATAGCCGTGGAACGCGAAAACGATCGGCTTGTCCTGGGTGAACAAGGCGTCAAAATCAGGATCGCTCAGTCCGTGTGGGTGCTCGGTGTCGGGTTGCAACTTCATCAGATCGACGACATTGATCACTCGGATCTTCAAATCAGGTAGGTGCTTGTGCAGGATAGAAACGGCGGCGAGCATTTCCAACGTAGGGACATCGCCACAGCAAGCCATCACCACATCCGGCTCTAGGCTCAGATCGCTGCCGGCCCATTCCCAGACGCCAATGCCCTTGGTGCAATGCGCGACGGCTTCCTCCATGGTCAGCCACTGGGGGGCTTGATATTTACCGGCGATCACGACATTGACATAATCGCGGCTACGCAGGCAATGATTCCAAACCGACAGCAGGCAGTTGGCATCAGGCGGCAGATAAACCCGTACGATCGAGGCTTTCTTGTTCACGACGTGATCGATGAATCCGGGGTCCTGATGGGTAAAGCCGTTGTGCGCCTGCTGCCAGACGTGCGAAGCAAGCAGGTAGTTGAGCGAGGCGATCTTGCGCCTCCACGGTAATCCCGCGCACACCTTCAGCCACTTCGCGTGCTGATTGAACATGGAGTCGATGATGTGGACGAACGCTTCGTAGCAGTTGAATAATCCGTGCCGTCCGGTGAGCAGATAGCCCTCGAGCCAGCCTTCGCATTGATGCTCGCTGAGCATTTCCATCACCCGGCCATCGGTGGCCAGAAACTCGTCGTTCGGCTGGGTGCGGGCGTCCCACTGCCGGTCGGTGGCCTCGAAAACGGAATTCAACCGATTGGACAGTGTTTCGTCGGGGCCGAAAATGCGGAAGTTCCGTTGCGCCGCATTGAGTTTGATAATGTCGCGGAGGAACCCGCCCAGCTCATGCGTATCAGCGGCTTGGACGGCACCCGGCGAGGGCACATTGACCGCATACTTCCGGAAGTCCGGCATGATAAGGTCGCGGAGCAGCAGGCCGCCGTTGGCGTGTGGGTTCGCCCCCATGCGGCGTTCGCCTTTTGGCGCGAGATCGGCCAGTTCTGGAAGCAGGCGTCCTGTTTCGTCGAAGAGTTCCTCTGGGCGGTAACGACGCAACCAGTCTTCAAGGAGCTTGAGATGGCCGGGATGATCGGCATCCACCAGGATGGGAATCTGGTGAGCTCTGAACGTGCCTTCGATCTGCTGTCCATCGACCTCCTTCGGCCCTGTCCACCCTTTGGGGGAGCGTAGCACGATCATCGGCCACCGCGGCCGATCGGGCGCATTATTCGTTCGGGCATAGTTTTGAATCTGTCGGATTTCGATAATCGTCTTTTCCAACACCTCAGCCATAAGTTGATGCATGGCCTCCGGATCGTCGCCTTCTACGTAATACGGGATCCAGCCGTTACCGCGCAAGAACTGGTCGAGTTCCTCCGGCTCGATTCGTGCGAGAAGGGTCGGGTTGGCGATCTTGTATCCGTTGAGATGCAAGATCGGCAACACGGCGCCGTCGGTGATCGGATTCAGGAATTTGTTCGAGTGCCACGCCGTCGCCAGCGGGCCGGTCTCAGCTTCGCCATCGCCGACCACGCAGGCAACGATCAATTCCGGATTGTCGAACGCGGCACCGAAGGCATGGCTGAGCGAATAGCCCAGTTCGCCGCCTTCGTGGATCGATCCTGGACACTCTGGCGAGACATGACTCGGAATCCCGCCGGGGAACGAAAACTGTGTAAATAATTTCTTCAGACCGGCTTCGTCTTGCGTGATCGTCGGGTAGACTTCGCTATACGTTCCTTCAAGATACGTATTGCCCAACAGCGCCGGGCCACCGTGGCCGGGACCGGAAATGTAAATCATGTCGAGATCGAACTTCTTAATGACCCGGTTGAGATGCACATAGATGAAGTTCTGCCCCGGGGTGGTGCCCCAGTGCCCGAGCAGCATGGATTTCACCTGTTCCATTTTCAGCGGTTCACGCAACAACGGGTTGTCGCGCAAATAGAGCTGGCCGACCGACAAATAGTTTGCGGCGCGCCAATAGGCATCCATTTTGTGGAGCAGTTCAGGAGTCAGTGTGTTAGTTTTCATGGATCAATCCTTGTGCGTTATGATCATAATCGTAATCGTAATCCTAATCGCAATCTCTCCAACTGGACGAATAAAGATAATCTTTAAATCCCCGAAGCCACATCTTTTTTTTAAAGAACAATGATAGTCCAAGTGCGTCTTAGTAAACTATGGGGTGTAACCCTACCATTTCTTGAACAGCTTGAGAATCGCAACAACCAGCATCACAACCACCAGTACGCCGATCACCGGCCACATCAACATCCCTCCGCGCGACCAGCCATGCATCCATCCCTCTGTGTAATCCATCATAACGATCCTTTCGATGCGCTGAATTCAGCGCAAGATCAATCACTTCATCTTGTTTTCATGTTTTAAACGCAGCCAACAGGGGGACGTTATTCCGTGTTTGAGATCTCGATGATTTTTTGAGCGATAGCCTCAGGTGAAAGAACATAATCGATACATCCGCTGGCGATGGCACTCTCCGGCATATCCGGCTGCACGGCTGTGGAAAGCTTCTGTGCGATGGTGATGCCACCCACTTCTTTTATGCCGCACAACGCATCGGCTCCGTCACCATCATATCCGGAGACAATGACTGCGATCAGTTTGCCGTCCCAATTCTCCGTCAGCGATCGTAGAAAAACGGTAATAACGTCGGGCCATCCGTGGGGTTTTGAAATCGGCTCGAGACGAAACTCGCCGTCAAGAACGTGGAGGTCACGCTGTGACGGGATGATAAACACGTGGTTGGGCTTAATCTGTAAACTTTCCGTAATCAGTTCCACCGGCATCGTCGTGAAGCGCGGGAGGATTTCATGCAGCAGAGTCGCCACGGTTCTCAGGTGATTCACAATAACAATGGCCACGCCCATATCGCTCGGTAGATGCTGCAGTAACCGACTATAGGCATCAAGAGCACCCGCCGAACCGCCCACGCAAACGACAGGGAAATCTTTTGCTACGCGTTTTGTTTTCACTGACATTTTGATTTTCCTTTCGTTTGAGTTGACGTCTCTGTTTCTGTTGATAACCCACATCGTTCTCAACATGAGGGCTCGGGATAACGTCAGTTCAGTTGCGATGCCATGAACGCAGAATCATTACGCTTGTTCCCAGGGCTCTGCCCCGATCGAGTCTTTTCGCTACCTCCTGCAGAGGTTGGTTTGCTATCGCGAGGGTTATCCGCTTGGACGTTTTGCAGCTCGCTCAGAAGTTGTCTTCTTTTCGGACCGGTGTCTTCAGACCTCGTTTTGGATGTGAACCAAGTTTTCATTGCTTTCCCCTTTGTTGATTGTCTACGGGGGAATATAGGCGATGTGATCGTACAGAGCTATGGGGTAAAACCCTACACGAAACCAAGAACCCATAACCGGCCTCCTCTGAATCTCGCCTGTCGTCCCCCGTGGTGAGGTAGGATACGTGATCACAGTGCCGCAGACTTTGGCGAACGGGGTAAGCGTATGAACCGTCAGAGTTGCTTGAACTTATTCATAAGACGACAATAAAAATTGAGGATCATATCGCAGTAGGAATCACGCGTCTTTTTGTCGCGATTTGCCAACCATCATCGCGGTTAAGACGCCACCCGCGAAGCCAATGAGCAGCGTCAGCGCCAGCAAGGCCGCCAGCGGCATGGAAACCGTAATAAAAAGCAGACGCGTGACGACAACGTGTGTGTTTTGCAGAATCAGAACAATTGTCACCAGTAACAAGGTCAGCAGCGCGATCAACCTGATCTTTGGCATCATGTCTTTATGTATTATCACTATTTCCTTTTTATTGTTTTGTTAAATCGTATCGGCTCAGGTACAGTTCTAGAATCCCACAGTGTCTCGCTTTGTAAAATAGGGTAAAACCCTACTGTGGACCACAGCGTCATAGCCAATTCTAGTGCCAAGCAGCTAGCCCCTAACTCCTAAAACCTAGCCCATTTTTCCCCCAATTCGTAATTTTTAATTCGTAATTCGTAATTTTCTCGTGGGACATTTCTTGTTGGCTATTGAATATTCCATCTCTTCAACGGTAATTTTCGCACGCCAATACGACCGGCCCCAAGTTGATCCCGTAATCGTGCGGTGAGGTCCAACCGAGCTTGTTTGGCGAATTATGAGGAAAGGTCATATTAAAGCTGCACCTCAAGCAATCCTTGCCGGTAATTCGCCCGATGACTCGTCATGCTTTCCTCCCCGACACGTGTCCGCGTCTCAGCCCCCCACCGTTGTGGTTCATTCTAAAATTTCCATCGTTTTTGTTCTTTCTACACAAAAATGAATCGCACCGAATTTTCCGTTGCTTACTAAAAAGTGCTGTGCTATGCTTCTCACAGATTCTTTGGAAAGGCATCCCCTTTCCTTCACGGAAATTTTCACGAAACAATAAATCGAAAACCATTCACTCACAATCAAAGATTTAACGTGTCTTAGGCTGCTCTCCGCAACGAAATCTGAGAATTTCGACCAAAAGGACTGCGCCAAGATGCGTCCCGTCTGGGACGCATCGAAAGCGTTCTCCTGTAGGCCTCTCAGGTGCCCGTTGCGGGACGTAAGTAGATGCGTCCCTCTTCGTGAGTGGGGAGGTCGGCGGCAATGCTATCAGGAGAGCAAATGCCATGAAGATTCAGATTTCAAGGAAAAGAATTCCACTACATACCTTCCTCGTCGCCTTCGTTGCTGTTCAATCCGCCTCGGCTTTGACTGTGCCGGAGCTTACGGCTCCCGTCTTCGCAGACACGGAGGTTTCGACGAACGTAATGATGATGGCATGGACTGAAAACATTCGTGTATTCAATGTTTCCCTCCAGTTCGATGCGACGCCTTCCAATAACGTGCAGGTGGCATTCGGCATGGATACCTCAGCCGACAGCAACTTGTCGG
>CAZUAY010000272.1:0-5403 GCA_964618405.1 uncultured Lentisphaerales bacterium | reverse complement strand
GGCAATTATTTTGCTTTTTTCCACGTGTTTATGGGGGTATGTCAGGTTCTCAGGACTCGGGTCGCGCCCCACGTGGGCGCGTGAATTGAAACACAAAAAATGAACGGCATGATTGCGGTCTCTCGCGTCGCGCCCCACGTGGGCGCGTGACTTGAAACATATCATTGCTTGGGGTGGGCAAGCTGATGCCTGTAGAGAAGAGCTAGGGAATCTGAGAACCGAGAAAACACGGGACGGCCCGTGAATGCACTGGATCGAGCCACCAAATAGAACCATCAGCGCTACAACCGAACTCGGCTTGCTGGATTACGCGTACAACAAAGGCTAACGCTTCGGAATCCTTAATGCCATGAAATAGCATTAACTGTGCGGCGCACACCTCTACGAGTGTGCCATGCGGCGCACTCGCCCGCCTCCCCAACATAGTCTCCGACATCCACGCAGAGCCTCAGCATGAGATGTTCACTCGGCGCGATAGCTTCAAGAAATCGATTGCCTCATACGCATGACAACTGTTCCTTATCGGAACCACTACGGTGTCGAAAGCGTTTTGCTGCGAATATAATCTTGCACGGAAAGGTCCTGACTACGGGCAGCCTCAGCGAGCTCCCTATATTCATTTTGCGAGAAAAGTGTGGTCTGAGGAATCGCTCCTGGAATCGAATCCCAGGTGAGGATAATCTTGGCTAGTTTTGCCTCTTCCACACCGAAAGCGCGTAAAATGCCCGCCGCCATCATCTTGTTTCCGCCAAATGCCATGTGGACCCCATCCGTCGTAATCTTCTCTCCTGTAGTTTTCGCTTTTTCAACAGCTTCCTGCATCGCCTTGTTCAAATCGGCCAAGAGACAACCTTTTTCTTCGGCGAGTTCACGCAGATAGTCGTTGTAAGCAATGAGTTTCTGATTTTCTGCTCCCTGCTGGTCTTCACGGATCATTGTCGACGTGAGGAGCATGACCTTGACGCCAGCTTCTTGCGCACTGCGCACAATTTCCGCAATATTCGTCTTGTACGCTTCCAGTTGGACTCCTCTCTCCCCGTGCCAGACATCGTTTACACCGCACGACAGGAGCATCCACTGAGGCTTCTTGACCAGCACGTCTTTTTCGACGCGCGCCAACATCTGATCTGATTTGTGTCCCGAGATGCCTGCTGGAATGATCGATATGCTCACGCCTTCGGCCTTGAGCCCGTTCGCAACTAAGTGAAGGTAGCCCCCGGGAGCAACATTACCGTATGCAGTAATAGAATCACCAAGGAAAGCAACACTGTCGCCATTTTTGACCTGAAGATCTGCATAGGAGGTAAGTGCAAACAGTGCGAAGGCTACAGACAATATGTGAATGCTTGATTTCATAATGATGTTTTTCTGTTGATCTTTAAAAAGGTCTTAGATGACGCGCGATAGAAGTAAAATAAAATGCGGCTTTCGTTTGCTTATAACTTGGTTGATGCTGGAGCACACAAGATCAAACAATTATTCTAAATGCTATCCGATTCATTTTTATTTCCGATTTACGTCAAATATACTGCGTTACTGAAACAGATGCAATGCGTTTTTTTTTTTTTTGTCGCTGAAGAGAAGGAGATGAAAACGTGTCGCGCTTAACCCCGAAACCACAGTGTCGTTTCGCTAGGTCTCAGCTCCCACACCAGCACTCCCAGCTCTCTTCGCAGCATTCCCACGTTCCGAAAGCTCCAAAATCGTAGCGGCGAGAGTGTCAATCTCCTCATAAGGAATTGCACTCGTCAACGAAAACCGAATTCTCGACGTACCTTCTGCAACAGTCGGAGGGCGAACGGGCAGCGCATAGTATCCCGCATCCCTCAACTTCTGAGCATAAGTAATCGTATCGGCGCTGGATCCGATCACCCAAGGAACAATCTGCGAGGCTGACGGACAAGCACATTCTGTCTGCCGAACAGCAGCAGCAACTGTTTTGCCATACGCCAGCAATCGTTCTCTCCGTTCGCCCAAACCAGACAACCTTTTCATAACGAAGTTGGTCCACTGTAAATTTAGTGGTGGCAGTGCTGTCGTATAGATCAACGTTCGCATCTTGTTTATAAGCCAATCACAAACGAGGCGGCTCGTTATCACAAACGCACCCGTCGACGCAAGTGCCTTGCCGAACGTCCCTACGAGAAAATCGATATCACCTAGCACCCCCATTTCTTCTGCAAGACCAAGCCCAGTAAGGCCACGCACGCCAACCGCGTGCGCTTCGTCTAAATACAACAAAACGTTGGGGAATTCTTTTTTGATCGCGACGAGCGCAGGCAAATCTGCGATATCGCCATCCATACTAAAAATACTCTCCGTCACGATGATACGCACTTTCTCGGAGTGTTGCTCCACCGACGCCCTAAGCAGACGCCGAAGCTCAGCCAAGTCGTTATGACGAAAACGCAAACTCTTCGCATCGGAAAGGCGAATGCCATCAATGAGGCTGGCGTGGACAAGCTTGTCCGAAAAAATCTCCGTATCGCGATCTGCAATCGCTGGGAGAATTCCCGTATTGGCGTGGTAGCCACTACCGAAGACAAGCGCAGCATCAGCTTTGTAGAGCGCTTTCAACGTTGCTTCAAGCTGCCTATACGCCTCTGAATTGCCGGTGAGAAGTCGCGAGGAGGAGGCGGTCGGGATAAAATTTTTCGACGTCAGTGTGTGGAGAAATTCCTCGCGTAACGACAAGTCGGCAGCAATGCCGAGATAATCGTTCGACGACAGATTCAGCAGTTCTCGTCCTTCAGAAATCGCATGGCAGAGTCTGAACTCTGCCACAGGAAGGCTGCGCAGATTGCCGGTAGCCCGAAGTCCGAAAAGTTCTGATTCCATGCGTTCGTAGAGGGGATTGCGCATCAGGGTTGCTCTCCGATTATTTTGCACAGAACCGTGGTCAACTTCTCAAGGTCATTGAATGTGCTGATGTAGGGCGGCATAGCATAGACAAGGCGCCCAAACGGTCGAATCCAGACGCCCTCCTCAACAAAGCGGCGTTGAATGGTTTCCATGTTAACAGGCTTTTTCAGCTCAATAACACCGATCGCGCCCAGAATGCGTACATCCGCAACCTGCGGAAGCGCTCTCGCTGGGGCAAGCCCTGACGCCAACCATTCGGAGATGTTTTGAACCGTCGACTGCCAACCTGAGGCGAGGAGTAGTTGCGTCGATGCCAATGCAATAGCACACGCCAACGGATTCGCCATAAACGTAGGTCCATGCATAAAACATCCAGGATCCTTCGAAGAGATAACCTCGGCAACAGGGGCGGTCGTGAGAACTGCGGAAAGTGTCAAATACCCGCCTGTCAAGGCCTTGCCAATGCACATGATATCGGGCTCAACGCCAGCATGTTCCCAAGCAAAAAGCTTGCCGGTTCGACCAAAGCCGGTTGCAATTTCATCGAAAATTAAAAGGACATCATGCTGACGACAAAGCGTCGCGGCACGACGGAGGTATTCAGGATGGTAAAAGCGCATGCCGCCTGCACCCTGCACAATGGGCTCTAGAATCAACGCTGCAATATCACGCTCATGATCGGCAAGCAGAGTTTCCAGCGGTTGAATATCGGATTCCATCCATTCCCCGCCAAAACGCGATTGCGGTGCGGGCATAAAATGGCGGATTGGCAAGGAAGATCCAAAGAGGGAATGCATGCCGGTTGCGGGGTCGCAAACGGACATCGCATTCCAGGTGTCACCATGATAGCCGGAGCGTATTGTTGCAAAGTTTGATTTGTCCGGTCTGCCAGCGGCATGGTGAAACTGCACCGCCATCTTCATAGCAACCTCAACCGCCACGGAACCAGAATCGGCATAGAAGATATGCTGCATCGACTTCGGACCGATGGAGAGCAACAGCTCGCCAAGCTCAATCGCGGGCGCATGCGTCAGACCGCCGAACATCACATGCGACATCGCGGCCAGCTGCGCTTTCGCCGCCGCATTGAGAACGGGGTGGTTGTAACCGTGAATGGCACACCACCAAGAGGACATGCCGTCAAGCAACTGGGTTCCGTCTTCAAGCTCAAGCATAACGCCCGATGCACGCCGAACAGGATAGACTGGAAGCGGATTCGTAGCCGATGCATAAGGATGCCAAAGATGTTCTTTATCGAATTCCGTGTTCATTAAAATCAGTCAACCGAATAGCCAGCCTCGCGTATGAGCACCTTGTCATTCGAAATCGTCGAACCAATTGTGGTCAACAGATCTCCCACGATGGCCGCGTTGATGCCGATTCTTAGCGCACGCTTAACACCTTCTGGTGAAAGCTGGTCACGCCCACCCGCAAACCGCAGGTAAGCGGTGGGGTGAATGAGCCTGAAGAGCGCGATGCTCACGATGATTTCCTCCAGAGTTAACGGCTTCTGGGTTGCAAGGGGTGTTCCGGGGATTGGACAGAGCAGGTTAATTGGGATTGATGAAACCTCGAGCTCTTTCAAGGCAAAGGCCATCTCGATGCGCTGCTCCATCGTTTCTCCCATTCCGAAGATTCCACCACTACAAATTTCCATGCCCACCCGCTTTGCAGCCTTCAAGGTATTGACCTTATCGTCGATTGCATGGGTGGTACAAACCTCGTCGAAGTAGGTGGGGGCTGTTTCGAGATTGCAATGGTAGCGAACAACCCCTGCCTCAAAAAGCTTTGCTAAAGCCGCTTCGTCCATCAGCCCGAGCGACGCGCACAACTTGATTTCAGATCTGGCTTTGATCGCCCGAACCGCTGCGCAAATCTCTTCTAACATCGCTGCACCTGGCTTTCTACCACTGGTCACCAGTGAAAACCGAGCAACGCCATGCGCTTCGTTATGCAGGGCATATTCAACGCATTTCTCGGCGCCAACAAAGCCATACACTTCGGCACGGGTAGTATGATGAGCCGATTGTGCGCACCATTTACAATTTTCAGGACAAGCTCCTGACTTGGCGTTGATAATCGAGCACATGTCGAATTGCTGCGGGGCCATACGTTTCGTCACGATCTCGGCAGCGTCGCCGATTTCGGAAAAGGGGACAGTCTCGTAAATGCTTAATGCATCCGCGCGCGAAATAGCTTCGCCTTTTAGTATTCTTTCGAGTAGGTCTTGTATTTTTATTATCATGATGACGTCTTCATCTCATCGATGGCGCTGGCAATAAAATAAATGCCAGATAGGGTTCGCTCATACATCTGAAAAGAAATTGAGATTATAACGCTTCACCCTATTCCATACAACATTTTTTCAAGCATTTTTTGTAATCGGTCAGTCGCTGGGGTTGGGCAGACAGAGGAGCACCACCCACTCGATCGATTACAGTAGCGAGTTGCTAGACGTTATCCGAAAAGGTTTCTGAGTTCTTTGTACTCTCAATTTCCAACAGCCAACACTCAAATCCAATTTCCAAGTGGGAAACTTCG
>CAZUAY010000271.1:0-5416 GCA_964618405.1 uncultured Lentisphaerales bacterium | reverse complement strand
AGCCGCGATCGGTGATCGCGGACGATTCCGGCCTCGCCGAGGCCAGCCACAGGGGGGAAGTAGCGAGTTGCGAGTAGCGAGTAGCGAGGGAGCCGCTTTTTCAATTCGTAATTCATAATTCATAATTGGATTTGAGTGTTGGCTGTTGGAAATTGAGAGTGCAAAGAACTCAGAAACCTTTTCGGATAACGTCTAGCGACTAGCGACTGTAATCGGTCAGGCACAGCCCCCTGTGCCTGACCGATTACGTGACCGATTACAGGCGCTAGTTGCTAGTGGCTAGTCGCTCACACCCCAGACCCCGTTTAACCTAAAAGCGTAGGTTTAAGAAAGTGAATAGTGCGCTTCTCTGGTTGATGGGTGGCTACACGCCACCTCAGGCAGTAATCATAGGAAACTACGCACTTCTCTCGCTCGCCACCTCAGTAAGTCTTGTCTTGTCTTGTCTTGTTAGGAGCAATGTCCCGTGCTATAGTTCTTTCAAATCACCAGCAAAATAGCCGTCAGGCGTAGCTTTTCGGTAGTGTTGGCAAGAGCCTCAGGAGTTTGAATGTGAAGTTCGTATTTAATAAGGAAGATCAAATGTCATCACATAAAAGTTTCATTGTTACCATCAAGAATTCACGCAGATGGCGGTTCATCCTGTCAATGGCGGCCCTAGCACTCATGGGTTCCCCTCCATTGACATCCTGCACGGCGGAGCCGCTCACGGTTGTCGCCGAAAGAAAAAGTAGTTATGTGATTGTCGTACCGCAAGAGGCAGCCGTATCCGTCAATGAGGCTGCCGTGGAGATGCAGCGCGATATTGCCGAGGCAACGGGTGCCAAGCTGGAGATTGTTAAAGACAGTGCTTCAATTGATGGGCCGTTCATCAGTTTGGGTTCAACCAAGCAGGCGCAACTTGCAGGCATTTCTGCTGAGGACATCGCACCGGAGGGATTCCGTATCATCACGAAAGCGAACAATCTCTATATCATCGGGATGGATACCACCACCGAAAACGCCAAGTGGGGGGAAGAGATGAAGCCGAAAATAACATTGCATCCGGAGATTCCCGGTCCCGCATTTACTCCGGACGGTGGCTTTAGTTGTGGTACGGCCAACGGTGTGTACACCTTTCTGGAAAATCAGTTGGGGGTGCGCTGGTTATTTGATGGTGATCTGGGGCGAGTTGTGCCTACGAACAGTACGTTTACTCTTGATACCATGGATCGCACGGAAGTGCCGCAATTTAATCTGCGCCAAACGCTCTATGGGCGAAACACCGTGTGGAATTATCGCCAGAAGCTGGGCTATTCCAAGCGCATTCAATTCCATCATAACTTTACGCAAACTGTCGAGGCAGATTTGTTTGAAGAGCATCCCGATTGGTTTCCCATGAATACCGATGGCAAGCGCATGCGTCCAATAGGTAGTTATAAAGTGGAAACGACGAATCCTGAACTGGTGCGATACTATGCTGACAAAGCGATTGCGGCCATGAAAGCCGATCCTCAAATAGCGGCCTATTCTCTCTCGCCCAGCGATGGTGGGGGATGGAGTCAGAGCCCAGAAAGCAAAGCTTTTTTCGATCCTCCAACTCCTGGCGGTGTCCTCGGTCCTTCTTTGACCCCGCTCATCCTCAAATTCTACCGCGATGTCAGTGCTCTTGTGGCAAAAGAATATCCACAAGGCGGAACCGCCGGCTATCTTTACACTTCCTATTCTTATCCGCCGCTCAAAGGCAGTATGGAATTGCCGGATAATTTTACGCCTGTCATCGTCGGCAAGAGTATGGGCTATACCTTTTACAAGCCGGAAACCTTGAAATTAGAAACCGAGTTGCTGGAAGCCTGGGGACAAGTGGCACCCAAGAATTGGTACTATTATGGAATGCCAACTTGGTTACGCGAGACCAGCGCCATGGTGGTGCCGGCCGCGCCAGATCAACTGAACGCGCTCTATCACAGCATGGTCAAGGCGAAGATCACAGGTGCGCTTATTTATGACATGTACGTCTCAAGCCAAGGCGCACTCGTCAATTATGTCAACGCCAAAATGCTCTGGAATCCCAGTGGCGACGCCCGGGCTGTTCAACAGGATTGGTTGATGAATGCGTATGGCCCTCAAGCCGGAGCGGTGATGGAAGAATTTTATAATAAGCTGGATGAGAGCTGGTGGGCTGATTTTTTCCGTTCGCCAGATTCAAGGGCTTACAATGTTTCCGACCTCATGTTCGAAAAAACGTTTGGCACCTATTATCCGGAAATGGAAAAACTATTTTTACAAGCCGAAGCGCAGCCCATGACGCCGTCGCAGCAGGAGCGCTTGGATTTAATCAAATACAATATGATCGCGTTGCAATGGCGTTTACGGAATGCAGGATTTTTACCTGCGGAGTACGCCTCTCCGCTCACGCGCAGCGCACAACACGTGTTTGATCTGTTCATTGACTCCAAGACCCATAACTTATTCTCTTATGTCATTGTCAAAAGTGCGAGTAATCAGAAGGTTGCTAAAGCAGAGGTGAGATTGGATTCGTCTCCTGTCGCGCCCACGGCACCCACGAAAGACCGATTGCCCAACTCAAAATTTGTCCTGTTTTATCCAACCGAAGATGGCGAAGTGCGTCTCAAGCCATCCCATGTTGTGTCAGGTCCAAGTTTCTTGTCTTATTATGTTCGAAATCAACATGGGAAGGACATCGCCTGCGGATTCTTAACAAGCTTAACGGACGAGGACATTACTTTTCAGGTCAAGGCAAATGAGCCTTATTATTTATACACGCAAAACACCGGAGTTACGAGTACGCCAACCATCCGATGGATGATTTCTATTCCCGGCGCAGCGCTGGCCACAGCGAGTGGAGGTGATGATGATCATATTATCAATCTCCACAGTGCTGATAAAAGTACACTGTATGTTTATGTTCCTAAAAGCTTAGCGCTGGAAAGCTCCAGTGATGAGACGGGCGTGACGGTGCAAACGCTCACCGCTGCTAACGCGAAATTGCGCGCTGCAGCGAAAGGAAAAAACAGAGCGCAAGATGCGTTGGATACGGCCGTAAAGCTCTATCAGGCAAGGGTTGTAACCGATCTTAATGATCGATGGCAATTTAATCCCGATCCAGAAAAAAAGGGAGAGCAGCAAGGCGTTTACAAAATTGATTTTGATGATCGTGCCTGGAAAACGATCCATGCGCTTAACTATTGGCAGGATCAAGGGTTTGAGGATTTTCAGGGTACGGCGTGGTATCGCAAAACCTTTACGCTTTCCAGCGATGAAATCGATCCGCTGGCAATGGGTGACAATCAATTGCTCCTGTTCTTCGGTGCTATTGATGGCGATGCGGATATTTATGTCAACGACCAGAAGGTCGCCGAATTCGTCTTTACCCATTACGATGAAGGCTGGCTCAAGCCTATGGCATTCACCATAACGCCAGCGTTGCTTGGGGGTAAAAATGTGATCGCGATCAAAGTGAAGAAGGATAATTTCGTGGGCGGACTTTATCGCGGCGTGAGTTTGCTGTGTGGCGTTCCTATGGACAATGCAGAGTCGCCACTTCCCGAGGGTAACGCGAAGCAGTAGCGTTCCCGCCCGCCCTATCTGCCGTTTGAGATCAAACGGTAGCATCGCTCACCCGTGAACGGTTACAAGGAAAGAGTATGTCGAAACCATCACCTCTCAAAGCTCTTCCGAAAGAAAATCCAGACGAAGAATTGTCTCCATGCCAGTTTGGTGCCGTTTACGATGGGCAAACGGATTGCACCGACGCTATTCAAGCCTGCTTAAACCAGCGCGGCACGGTGCGGCTGCGGGGTACGGGCACGGCCTTGATCAGCCGTTCCTTGGTCATTTCAAGCGAAACCTGTCTCAGTTTGGATCCCGAGTTCACCATCCGATTGGCTGATAACGCCTGCTGTACCATGCTGTGTACGCGTTGGGCGGATCAACGCTATTTAGAAGATCAGTTCCCCGATTTTGTTACGGATCCTGCTTTCCCGCGGTCTTCCGGGCCAGAGGATAGGCCAGAGAATTGGACGCTGGGTGAACCCGAGCAGAATATCAGCGTTACCGGGGGTGTATGGGACGCTAACGGCGGAAAGAATCCACGCTTAGACCATCTATGGGGCAGCTTTCAAAAAACAGCGAGAAACGGGCAGTTTTTTTATTCTCAGGGCAGCATTCGCCATCTCGTGGTCAGCAACGTGAACATCCGTGTCGCTGACGATACGCCTCTGTTCGGCCGAGGCCTGTTCACTTGCGTGGGCGACCGGGCTGCAATCGTGAAGGCCCGGTTCTGCAATTTAGCGATTACAGCAGAAAACAAAACACGCTATGATGTCGCCTTCCAAGGCAACTGGCAAAACCTGAAACTTGTCACCGAAAGCATCGAAGCCGACATCGTATTTGACCTGAGGGATTTCGGAAACAAATAGACTAAAAAAGGAAACAACATGAGAATAGATGCACATTCGCATGGCATGCATGCAGAAAGAAATGAAAAAGGTTTACTGGCTCAACCCTTGATGCCTGCCTGGCAGCGTCATGACAAAGATCCTCAGGAATATATTGAGGAGCATAAACGAATTGGAATCGAAAAGGTTGTCATTTTGGATCCGGCCGAAGTAGCCTTTGAGCTTCTTGAAATTTTCGGTGATTTTATTCTACCCTGCCCTATGGTTGAGTTGGAATCACTGACGCCTCAAAAAGCAGAAGAATTCCTTCAACGAGGAGCTTGCGGAATTAAATTCATCGCACCGATGAGTCCCTACGGCGATGATCGGTATCTGCCGATTTATGAAGTCCTGAATCGCTATCATGCGCTAGCCGTCTTTCATACAGGATTCCTGGCGCATAACATGTTTGGCCCTGAATTTTTAATGTATCGATCTGATCGCGTTAATATTTTGAATATGAGGCCTGCTGAGCTTGACAGAATAGCCAGGACTTTTCCCAAGCTGAAAATTCTTGCATCACATTTCGGAAACCCCTGGTGGGAGGAGTGCTGGAACTTGATCAAAAACAATGAAAATATTTATGCTGATTTTTCAGGCGGCACGGCTCTAAAAAAATCCATGAATCTGTGGCGAGATATGTTTATGCCAAATGGCATTCTGCATGAAGCTTCCGTTTCAAAGCTCTGTTTTGGCGCCGATATGGGTTTTACCTATCCGGGAATCGTTCCGAATTATCAGCCCTATTTTGATTTTCATGATAAATTATTTGACGAGCTGAAGCTTTCAGAGGAATTGAGAGAAAAGATTAATCGCGGAAACATTCTGATGCTGACCAACAAAGAATGTCGCTAACCCCAGGCGACGACAGCGCAGCCGCGCGGAGGGCTTGCCTATAACTTCGAGCTTGTGAAGGGAGTGCTCGTAACGAACGGAGCACGGGTTTTTAACCCGTGTACGAAAACGGGTTGGAAAAC
>CAZUAY010000270.1:0-5425 GCA_964618405.1 uncultured Lentisphaerales bacterium | reverse complement strand
ACCACAAAGAAACGGGGCCTGGGGTGTCCCCAGCGGAAACTCCGCACTCCGCACTACGCACTACTCACTCTCTTCAGCCTCGCTACTCGCTCCTTCTCCCCTGTGGCTGGCCTCGGTGAGGCCGGAATCGTCCGCGATCACCGATCGCGGCTACAGGAGTATTCGACAAAGTTAGCGACAAAGCTAACGACAAAATTTTCCCAGCTCGCTACTCGCTACTCGCTTCTCTCTCACTTCTTTGAAGCAAGCTTTTGATTCAGGTTAAATTCCCACAATTTAGCGTACTTGATGAACGTACCAAAAGCTGAGGCGACGGCGATGATCAACCCCGGAATGCCATCTAAAAATCCGAGTTTGATAACATAGCACCTGAAGAACCGGAACGGTGCGTGGGCAAGCATTCCAAACAACACTTTTCGTTTCGACCATCGCTTTGACGTTCCTACGGCACTGATCGACGAGAAGCGGTTCATTGTGCCAATCTGCTCTTGAATGTTTTCGTAGGTATAGTGATGAAGCGGCGCCTTTAGGTGTCCAACAATTCCTTCGATGTCGATCCGTTCGTGCGGCTCGGTTCCACAACAAGTCCCTTTCGTTCGTCTAAAGAGACGTAGTTTCGCATCAGGATACCAGTCGCCATGGCGAATCCAACGATTGAGAAACCAAACCAGACGTGGAAAATCAAACCCGTTAACGCCTGAGGGAATTCCCTTCTCAAAAACAGTCGCGATTTCAAACCTGAGCGATTCCGATACCGCTTCGTCTGCATCGACAAAAAGAACCCATTCATTCTTCGCCAAACTTTTAGCTACAGCTTTCTGGCCAATGTAGCCCAGCCATCGGTGCTGATAGATTCGGTCTGTGTACTCCTCAACAATGCTTAGGGTTGCGTCAGTACTGAAGCTATCGACCACGATAATTTCATCGGCCCACTTAACACTTTCAAGACATCGACGAATGTCTTTCTGCTCGTTGCCTGTGATAATGCAAACGCTGATTTTTGCATTTTCGGAAGTTGTCGTCGGTTTTCTCTCTCTCATAATCGGGCTCTCAATGGAATAAGTCACTCCATCATAGCATCTTTTACTTCCATTGTAACCCCAGTTTCAGAAAGCTCAGCCATTTTTTGCGGGAGCAGTGTCACGAGTTTCGAAACAATCCCGTAATAAACTAAATCGTTCTTGACGATGATGTTGACGCTGAGCGCAACCTTAGAACCTTTTGCCGTATACTCGCCCACCTCGCTAAGAAGCGCTTGGACTGCCCTATCTACCGTCTTGCCGTATTCCTTCCGATAGCCTGAAGGTGAATGTGGACAATTCAGAGAAGCTTTTTTAACGTCACCCGTATAAAAGACGAGCGAAATCGAGGATCCTTTTTGATCAAACTCAAATCGGCAATCTAATTCTATCAATTTAAGTTCTTCGGGAGCGGATGGATTCGGTTCTTGAGGAAGAATTTCTTCGGGGGGAATTTCGGGCGTCGCCTCTTTCTCCTGACGCTCCTTTTCAATCGATTCCATCAATGATTTGACCTTAAGCAGAATCTTCTCAACCGTGCTGGGAAATAGCGCGGTGTGTTGCTCCTGGGCGTTCGCTGGTCGGGGGGCAGCGGCATCGCCCCACAACACGGCGTTCCGTTCTTCAGCCCAGACCCCTGTCACCTTATCGGTATAACGCTGAACGGCGGCATCAAGATCCGGAAGATCCTTCTCAGCAGAAATTAAGCCTTTAATCTCTCCAAAAACGTCATCCACAATGCCATGTTGGCGCGACTGTGCCATCCGTCCCCGGTCGAACAAAATAACCACAGCTTCGTTAAGCTTTTTCTCGGACTCCTCCATCAGCGGTTGCGCGCTCGCTGTCTTGGCGAAAGGCTCCAGCTCTGCAAAATCACGCCACCCCTTGACAGCCTTGCGATAATCAATCTGAGCGTAAACGGAATCAACCAGCGCACCCGAAGGGAACCACGTTTCGTCAACAAGGGCACCAAAAAGCTTCTTCACTTGACGCTCCGAACATTCCCCGCGGATAGACTTAATCTCGGGTAAAAGCACGTTTCGAACTCGCTTGTCTATTGCTCCCTTGATCTGGCCCTCTTTTAACGACGTTTCAGCAAATGTCTTGAATGCCTCGCGCTCCTCTGCAGGTACAAGGGATTCGCACCGAGCGAGGGCTTCCTCACCTAATTTCTGCTCCAGCATCGGAGCAAAGGTCTTCATGGAAGCAGCGACGGTTCGATGTTCGATCGGATTCTCCTCAATTTTTTTGAGGATTTCCCCCGAGTCAATTTGGACTACCGTATCGTCTACAATCCGTGCCACCTTATTGACCGCTCGACTTTCGGCTATCTTCGGCACCTCAGCAACGAGAGACGGGAATAGCCCATAAGCAACATGACTCGCCTCCTTGTGGCGGAGTGCAGACTCTGCCACGAACTTCGCTATCCCCACCTCCAACGCTTTCCCAATCGCCTCGGGTGCCCATCCTTCAACAGGCTGGCTTTCAAGATAAGCGCGCTGCTCTTTGCGCTGAGCCTCGGCGGCATCCAGCATCGGCTTTACAATCTTGCTCGTGATGTAAGCCATGTTTTCTTTAAAAACGGGCTTCTCCTGCGCTTGGGCGACACGGGCAGTCATGATCTCAGAAAGCTTCTCGTGCGGCGTTACTTCAAACTCCAACTCCGTCGGCTGAATACCTGAAACGAGCCGCTGCGCCTGCTCCTTGCAGACACGCGTTCTGGCCGAGGTGAATGCGCCTGAATACGTTCGCTTCACGGTATCCGCCAACTTCTTCGCGGGTAGGGCAACCGCGCTCACCAGAAACGCTTTTCCAAAAACAACGTCGCGCCCCGCGTCGCCAGCGAGCCGATCTAAGTACTTCTCGGCTTCGTTCTGATAGCGGTTAGCGATTCCGTCGCGAAAATTTGTTTCTAACTTCTTTAGGGAGTCATCTGGATCAAGGTAAGTTGCGGGGTTGGAAGCCATCTCCGCAGAAAGCGCACCAGAATCCGGTTCCGCAGCAAGCACGTCGGCTTGTAGCTTTTCCAAAAGCAAGCTAGCAGTGAGTTCGGCGGTGCTGCGATTAAACTCCGCTACACCGGGAGCTTTCTCTGCAAAAGCATTGAAAGAGAAAGCGAAGAGTGTCGCGAGTGGGATTGCAATTCTTGTTTTCATTTTAAACCTAAAAGTGTTTGTATCGTCTGCTAATTTCGGATGATATCGCTCTTGACATCATTCGGCCAGCATCGGCGTACTCGCCTCTGCGCTTAGGTAGGTGAGTGAATAGCGACGTAATGCGTGCGCCAATTCGGTTGCCAACAAAAGCCGCTTCGCCTCATCGGATTTTTTGAATTCAAGCAAAAGCTCCGAAACGACGGGATCGCTGATCATGCCGGGATGCTGAATCCAGTAGCGCTGCAAAAGCGAGGCACTCAGAAGTTGAACGCGGACAACCTCTTGCTGAAGAGCAGAGACGCCAGAGTCGATACGCGCACCTAGCCAGATCCTGTTTTCATACTGCAAATCTCTTTCTTCGATTTCCGCTGCTTCGAGTACGCCGTTCCACCAGACCCTGCGCAAGGCAAGCATATCCGAATAATCGTGAGAAGCATTGGAAGATCCATTGGAAAAGGCTGCACGTAGAATGGGTGTTTGCGTCAGCTTTCCGTCTTCGATGTAAGCATTTGCATCGTAGCTGACGGAGCCATCATCGGCGATCGTGAGTAGCGTGTTTAAGCCGTAGCGCATTCCATAATTGTTTTGAACCCTTTCCACAGCGGAGACAAGTTTTTGCTTCTGAAGTTCAAGAACTTGTTCGTCTTGTTCCCGGGTCGTCTTGGTCTTGAACATAAAGTAGGCAATCATAAAAACCATCATGATTGCAAACGCTATTTGTAGCATCAGCCCCTGAAGCTCATCCACGCTCAGCGATGGGTCGTGACCATGACCCAGATACTTACGCAGGTGTATTTTTGTAATTTTTTCCAAACCTAACCCCCTGGGCTCAGACCGTGAAAGCTGACTTGATCTTTTCGAGAAGCTTTTCAAACCTATCGGCACGGTGACGATTGTCGTCCGCCTCACGCAACGCAACTTGCTTCTCGGCTTCAACCTTAACGCTTGCTGCCGCGAGGCTCTCGTTCTCATCGCGAAGCTTCTCGAGGCGCTTGTTAAAAGCCACCTCTGCTACACGCATCTGCGCGATCAGTTCATCAATCTGTTTCAGACGGCCTTCGCTTTCGCCCTGCAGCTCGGCCACTTTGCCACGAAGCGTATTGGATTCGTTGCGTTCTGTGGTGATGCCCGTGACCAGCGAAGCATTATCAACCGAAAGCTTCTCCGCTGCGATGGCAAATTTATCTTGAACCGACTGAATTCCGGACACGAGGCCCATCACCGAGCCCAAGAGCTTTGCAATTTCGGCTTGACTGGCATCGAGTTTGGCTTGACGCTCCATAATGGCAACTTCCATGCGCTCCTGACGAACCGCGAGTTGCTCGGAAGCCTTCGACATTTCGGCGATGAATTTCTGTGCAGATCCGGTCAGTTCGCGTGAAAGAATATCGCTGACGGTCTGGCCCACGCCACCGAATGCCATCAGCTCAGAACTCGCAAGTGAAATCGAATCGTTGAGCGCAGCAAGGTGAGTGCGATTACCGTTCCACACATCGCAAAGGCCTGCTGCCGACCCGGTCAGTTTATCCAACACCTCCAAGAGGTCGTCGTCCTCATGTTCGGATCCCTGAAGACCTCGTAGAACCTTCAGCACAAGAGGCCGAATGATCATCTTATCTGCAATATAGACCCAGATAACGGCCATTAAGGTTGAGAACAAAGCCGTATGGAGGCACAGCATCAGATCCTCCATCGTCACGCTATCCATCTGGAAATAGCCAATGATGATGATGCCCCAGAGCGTCCCGATCAAGCCAAAGGCGATGTTGAGTTGGTCATATCCCTTGAAAAAGGGAAACATTTCCGTATCCTGCTGCTTGCCCGCGAGTGCTCTGGCCAAACCGAGCGTCACAAGCAAAAAACCAAGAAACGGAATCAGCGTTGTCACACACGAATAGTCGACCGCAGTCCAGTCAAGCCACGGCATAATTCCCGGGCATTTGTCCGGAATCAATGTTGCATCACCCCCACTTCCGTGAAAGGCTGTCCACCATCTCACGACGGCAGAAATGTTGTTGACGAGCGCGAGTCCCGACAAAACGGTCAGGATAGCAAAAACAACAATATGGATAAAGGCCCGAATTTTATTTTTCATTAGGCGAAGCACCGTCGTTTCGTAAATCGTTTAGCAATTACAATGTATTGCGCATATTCTACTACAAGACTCAAAGTCCTCACAAGGGTAATCGGTCAGAGAGTTGCGAGTGGTGAGTTGCGAGCTGGGAAAACTTTGTCGTTAGCTTTGTCGCT
>CAZUAY010000269.1:0-5457 GCA_964618405.1 uncultured Lentisphaerales bacterium | reverse complement strand
AGTGCGCACCGATTGAGCACCCGAGGCAGAGCGGCCACGCGTGTAAGGCCAGATGTCCAGCATATTGAAGCCTAAACAGGTTGGGTCGGCGCCGCTTTTCAGCCAGACTTCGGCCAGGTCGGATGGAATCGACAGATAAACAGGCATTCGCGTCAGTGGCTGAACTTCGGGGAGCTTCAGCACCTGAATGGAAAACATCTGTTCAGGCTGTTTCTGACCTTCGCCCCATTCAGCCCAAAAACAACCGGATGACATCGCGCCGGGAGCCGCCTCGGTTGACCAAAGAATCCGACACCACATCTGGCCGGGAGCGGCCAGCGTAATGCGGTGGCGTCGATAAGCTTTTCCATCCCGCTCCACCGCTTCTGGGGGGCTGAAAGTTAATCCGCGAATACCACCATGTAGATTCATATCGGCAGGGAGCTCAAGGATCAGCGTCGGCTTGTTCTTCGGATTAACGCAAGCGAACGCGATTGGAGTCGGCTGGCCTTGCAGAACAAACGCCTCAGGTTCGATGCGATCTGTCATGATAAAACCCGACAGGTTGGCCGGTAGGCGCGGCATCTCGGTAAGATGGGGTGGAATCGTGTCGACAGGGGCAGCCGCATCCTGTGCCACACGTTCCGCCGCTGCGGCTTGCAGTGCCTTCGCCAGCGGAACCAGCAGTACATCCTGCGACGTGGCAGCGTCTTCAAAAGAAGCCGCATCAAAAGGCAATAACGTCCATGAGGCAGTCCACACATTTGTGGCGGTGTCAGGATCGCGGGGCATGGGCCACTCCAGCGTCGACTCGCCCGTGCCCTTCCAATAGCTAAACCGAGTGGGAGGTAAGGTCAGATGGGCCAGCAACCCAAGTCCGCTATTACCCACTAGGGCCAATCCGCGTCCGCGTGGAGCGGCGAGCGTAACATCGCCACCTGCAGGCGACGCGACATACCCATCGGCTTGCTCAACCCAATGAATCGCCTGATGCCGCGCACCGGTCGGTAGAAAGTTGAAGACCCAAGGCTCAATGTCGGCGGTCGGGGCAATCAGACGCATTTCCACCGTAATCTTCTCGCCGGTGTCGGGCAGAGAGAAACGCTTTTCGAGCCGGAAGCCCTGGAGTGCGCCACGCGTGGGTTCACAACGCGCCAGCAGCACCTGATGCCCTGGCAGGGTAGATTTTTCCAGCGTATGGAGGTCATAAATCACCCGGCGCGGTGAGGTGAGCTTGACGAGTGCCAGCCCATCCCGACCGAAACCCGACGAAAAAAGTGCCCGTCCAGACCGCTTCTCTTCGATCGAGACAATAGTCCCGCCAGCAGCCGAAATGGTGACGCGGATAGCTTTGTTTTCAAGCACAACCGGAGGGGGTACCACAACGGCAACCGATTCCTCCTCCGTGAGTGTCAGGCTGTCGATCCACAGTTTTTCAGCCGGATCGGCGATAGCGAGGAATTGTGCCTGTGCCGTTTCTGGAGGCGTCTCGAAATTGATCACCACCTCTCGCCAAGCGGAGGGATCTGCGTCTGATGCAATGGGCGGCAGAGGCAGAGGCTCCTGGCCTGCGCTGCCATTTCCCTGCCCCTCTTTGTTGTACTTCACAAACAGCTTCGATCGCATCGGGCCTTTCCCTTCATGTTTCAACCGAACCGTTAGACGGTAACGCATCTCCGGTTTTAGCTTCCAATACGTGTAGGCGGTGGCGGCCGGACGCAGCGCGCCCGTTCCGCTATGGAAGACCTTGCGATCAATGACGAGTGTCTGACCGGCTGGCCAGACGTTCCAGCCAGAGTCTGTGGTAAAGTCAGTATTGTAGATGACTGGCCCCGCATGTATGACGGTCGTGGCTGCAATTAGAATGGCCAGAAAGCCTGATTTCATCAAGGATGGTTTCATATATATTCTCAATCATGACGCATGCGAAACGTCGGGTTTTATACTCTGCCTCGCAATCGCATCGTCGCGAGGCTCATTGTGACGGAAAATTTGCTGCGATCAACGCACGGTCATCAAGGTTCCCGGATTGGGAATGCGCAACTTCAGCTCGAAAACAAGATCGGTAGCACTGCCGCCGCCGCTAAGTTTGGGTATCCATGCGGCATTTCTGAAGGATGAAATGCATCCGCCAGCCGATCCCTGGAAGGTCGCTTCCGCGGCCTGCGCAAAATCGGTGGTTTTCGGTCCATTCACGGAACTTATTCGATAGTAACCGGAATCTGTGGTGTTGGTAGATTCGACTAAAAATGAATAGTCGTTCCCCCTTAGCAACTTAATCGGCAGTGTTTCCACGGTAATAATACCAATTGACGGCAGGCTGTCTTTGTTGATGAGTACCAGCGACAAGAGAGGCGTTGTGTTGCCAGTCTTCATCAAATGAACACGTAGGTCGTCGGCCGGTGCTAAGTTTATCGTCGATACGTATAAGCTAAATTCAACAAGCTCAACTGAAGCCGATTCCGTCGGGATATCGAGCCTAAACGTCTGCCCATAGCGCCAATCTTTATTTATCCCAAACGTGTTTTCCCCTGTCGTCCACGGCTGGCCGATAGCTTGATTTGCCATTGTGTCGATTGCCACGATAGGAAAAGAACTTTCCCGGCTCCACGCTGTCCCAGAGAATGTTTCCCGACCGACCGCTTCGTCATAGACACCATCATAGACTCGAAAGCATCTGCGCGTAGGCTGGTAATTGCGAATAATGCTGGAATAATTGGTGGCATCGGCCGATGTTGCTTCGATAACCAGATGATAGCGAACGCCTTTCAACAGTTCCGCTGTGGCAGGCAGAGTGAACGTTTGCCAGCCATTAACGGGAATCGCCGACGTGGCAAAGTTTTCCGTACCACCGATCCATTGGCCGTCGGGATAGTGGGCGGTCGTGCCATCATCCCCCTGCACACCGATGCGGTAAAGCGGTGTTCCCGCACGAGTGGTGCTACCACACACGGCAATCTGTGAGATCGTCATTGCCCGCACCGGCACCACCGTATGCGCTTCCCGTCGCCCAGTCGCATTCATATTGTAGGCCGGATTGGAATTAGCAGTCCAAAAATGCCCCCAGCGCAGAATCTGATCGGCCCGTGAGATGGGCGCAAGTGTCGAGATCAGGCCGAAGACGACAGCGAAGGCTGTTGCCGTGTGAAACAAACTTGATGATTTCATGAGTTGCTCCTAGTTTGACTGTGGCGACATTGGGTCACCCTCTAAACGTACTCGGCGTGTGATGGTTAGATCAGGGTCAAGACTCCGCCCGCCGTTTGCGAATTCTCGAGTTTCTAACTGGTGACTACTTTAACTGGTTCCTACGACCTAAGCAAATCAAAGCGACTATGATTGCATGCTACGCATCTATGCAAAACGGTTCATGGCTACGAAGGCTCTTCACACCATCACACAGGCATAGAGGCGGATGCCCGTCAAACTTACGAAAAACCGAAACTTTCCCGGCGCAAGAGTCCGAATATCTAAGGAGCGAGGCTCTCCGATTTCAGGACTGTACAGCTTCCATTCGTGCGGTTCGACAGGGGCCAGTCCTGCCGTGTCCAGCGTAAACGAAACGGGTTCATCCACCGCCGTCGACCGGATCGTTTCCAGCACGCGAGACTGTCCCCAGCGATCCATCGCGGTGGGATGCGGTACGCCCTCTAATGCCTGATTAAGGAAATAAAGTGTCAGACCTCCAGAGGTTTTTCGGAGTCGGATTTTCCAGCTTTGGTTAGCCCCCGTGACAACGATCCTCGGCTCAAACACGTGATCCTGAATCAAATCTTTGAGCAGATCTGCCGGGGGTTTCAGGGGAAGGGTGCGCACGATGCCAGAAAGGGTATCGTGATCCGATGGTTTCCGGGGATTGCCGCGTTCGTCATGTGTGCCGAAGGGTGGCACCACCCACATCTGGCCGCCCCGTGCCAGAAAAGCGAGAATCCCAGCATGTTCCTGATCCGAAACGCAGGAACAAGAGTCAAGGATTAAGGGAATCCTCGCATCCGCCAACCGACCAAGATTGCTCACCTCACGGCTGGTCACGAAGCGATAGCCGATATTCTTTTCCAATAACGCGAGCGACCACGCCTTGGCACGAAGCCAGTATTCCTGCCCATCAGCGGACGCGAATCCGTTTTCCTTATTGGCCCCCAGGAACGCGATGGCCACTTCCACGATGTCCTCGCCCGATCCGCCTTTATCGTAGTTGCGATCCCATTCGTTAAGCGAGCCGATCAAAGCCGCCTCCTCCTTGTCGTCAGGATTGTCCTCCCCGTCATGTCGGAGCGTGCTGATCCAATTAACAACACCCCAGAAGTGGGCGAGTGCCCAACCTAGGTAGGCACTATCGTCATACACAGCATAGCTGCAGGCGACCGCGGGAGCGGACTTCTCACTTTTGGCGAACCCGATGGACTTATGAAGCGCCGCCTCCGGCTCCATCCGCGCCCAGTGAACGGACTCGCAGTCGAGCCCACAATTTTCCAGCATTACCCAATCGCAGGGTTCAATGAAATGCTCGTACGACAACCCCAGAGAATTCAATATCTGAGGGCCGCTGCAGGAGCAGCAGGTCAGCAAGGTTCGCTCCTCTCCCAATACACGCTTGACCATAACCAAGTGTTCGCGGACGATGCTGTAACGCATCCGAATCCAATCTCGGAAAGCCGGATTTTCGTAATTGCCCCAAATCCGAGGGTTCTGGCGGGTATCTCCCCAAAACATTGCATCGCTGACCGGCGGTAGCACATGCCCATATCCTCGGAGGAAACGTTCACGACAATGCCGGCACCCACAGCTCCGAAAGAAGTTGTAGGTCCCCATGTCATCCTGTTGCAAACCGTCCAGAGGGATTTCCGACAACTGGCGTTTAAGGTAAGCCTCGTGCATGGCCAGAAAATCGGGATTGTTGTGACAGAACAGTTCGGCCTGATAAGCGGACGTATAGGCCGGCGCACCCGTAACGATGTCGATCTCCCGCAAATCGTTAAAGCGGAAGCCTCCATAGCCTGCGGTTGTTGCCGCCACGGCATCGGGATATAGGGTCACATGATGTCGCTGGAACGTGTGGTACTTGATCCGCTCCTCCTCGGAAGCGGGGCGGGCGATCAGATTGCACGAATAGTGGTCAAGAAAACGAATGTTCCGCTCATGCAGAGCTTCGGCGATTTCTCTGAAATACCCATGCATTGCGCCAAAATACGGTGCGAAGTCAAAACGGAAATGAAAGCCGAATTGAATCACCGTGTCGACGCCAGCCGCCGCTAGAGCGTCGGCTCGACGTCGGATCTTATCTTTTACCCGCTTCTCCGGCCATAGCAAATCCTCTGCCACCGACCACCAACTGGCGACATGCTGCGGCGTGGCTGCCGCTCTCGGGCTAACGGTATTCTTAGGTAAAGTCATTGTTTTAGAATTTTCCATTGTTTCCTCTTAACCGCTCATCGAGCAACCTCACAAACCGAGGTTGAACAGACGGTTGGCGTTGCG
>CAZUAY010000268.1:0-5476 GCA_964618405.1 uncultured Lentisphaerales bacterium | reverse complement strand
TCCAACCCCCGTCGTGTCGGGGACAGGAATGTCCCCGCTCCGTTCGTTGAAACCATTTCTTGACGAAGTTACTGGCAAGCGCGTCAAAAATTTTGACGCGCACACCACTAGATTTTTGTGTTGAAATTATCTACCCTTTATGATAGCTTGCATCCGTAATTTTCGAGTTCGTTATTGCTAGGTTCATGTGGCGTAAAACGTCATTTGTAAATGTATTACCTTGTTGAATTCGAATTCTTTATGGGTTTTTAAAATATGACCAACAAACGTTTTTCCACTATCATGGCCGTTCTGGCCATCGTAACCCTCAATATCGCCTGCTGGTGGTTTTTCACACAAAAAACCACTACAACAGCTTGCCCCGCTGCTGAGGACGACGACGCCACTTCATGCATCATGAACGCCGATCTTGATGAGCCGCTTCAAGAATTCGCGTCGATCACAGCTAAATCAGCACTTCAGAGCAATCTACTCCCCAACCGAATCGCCTCGATCACGATCGATTTCAACTTCCCACTCGACCGAGCATCGATCACACCCGAAACGCTCCAACTTTTCGAGAATGATCGCTCGCTCAACTGGACTGTTGAACCGCGTGGCGCGAAGTCAATCTGCATCACCACATCTGAGCCCGTTAACGCCAACTTCGTGACGGTAAAACTATTGAAGGGCATCGCCTCGTATCAGAAAGATGTGCTCTCCTCCACAGCAGAAAAAGTTTTTACAGTGCCGCTAACAAACGACTTCGGGATCAATCGCTTTTCTGTTCAAACACCGCCCTTCGGCGATCCGATCATTACGATTGGCTTTACCAAGCCGCCGGATGTCTCCAAGGCTTCTGAGTTTATCGTCTGCGAACCGCCTGTCAGCCTCAACGTCGCCGATGAAGACGGTTGGGGTTATTACTGGAGCCGGAACCTGAAGGTTTCCGGTAAATTTGAGATTGGCAGACATTATACGCTATCCTTCCGGGAAGGCATGCCCTCCTCACAAGGCTTTTCACTCGAGTCTACGCTGACACGCGAGTTTACCGTACCAAATCGTGCTGCCGACATTCGTTTCGCCGTGACAGGGCGTTATCTTCCGCCCGATGGCACTTTGGCCGTGCCGATCAAGGTTGTCAACACCACGAATGTTAACGTCTCCGTTTCAACGGTTCCGCCGCAAAACATTGTCCAACTGATGGCTCGTGAAGCCGGGATCTATCGGAACCGATGGTCCGAAACGATCGAAGACGCCGAGACCCTCGAGCTCACCGCTCCTCCGAAAACGGGTCGAATTGCTATCCATGCACCAGCCAATACCGAACGACGCGAGATCGTCAAACTCTCCGATTATATGGACGGCAAGCGTCGTGGTGTCATGCTCGTTCAAGTCGATTGCACCGACCGCTACACCGGCAATGAGATTTCCGACACACGCCTGATCTGCGTATCCGATCTCGGCATCTCGGCACGGCTTGCGAAGGACACAGCCCATGTCTGGGTAACCTCGCTTCGTAGCGGAACGCCTGTTGCGTGGACAACCGTCCGCATCTACGCCAAAAATAACACCTTGATTGCCCAAGGCACAAGCGACGAAAGCGGCATTGCCCGCATCCCGCTTCCAAGCACCGGTTCCGAACCTTTTGTCGTTGTCGCAGAAACGGATGGTGGTTCCGACATGGCCTTCATTCCAATCTCCAACGCCACATCAGTCGACGAGAACAACGGCGCACAGGGCGTCTACGCCGATGCGGGAGCGTGCAAGGCCTTTGTCTATACCGATCGTGGGATCTACCGTCATAACGAGCCTATCCACTTGCAAGCTCTGTTACGCAACGAAAAGATCGAAGCGCCCTCCCCTTTCCCCGTCAAACTTGACGTCATCAGGCCCGATGGTCGTTCTTTCATAACCGCCACCGTGATGCCCGATGAAACGGGTTGCATCACGCCAGAGAAACCGATCACCATTCCCGATAACCAACCCTCTGGAACCTGGACATTTAAGCTTTCCATTCCCGGCGAAAAGGGCCTCGTGCTCGGCCTCAGAACCGTGTCCATCGAATCTTTCGTTCCACCCCAAATCCGGGTCTCTTTCACCTCGTTACCCGAGGATGCCCTGTTCGATAAACCCCTCCCCTTCATCGTTCATGCCGAACATCTCTTTGGCAAAGCCGCAGCGGACTTGAAAGCGGAAGCGGCCGTCTCGTATGCTGCCGCCAAATTTGAGCCAGAGGGATGGGCGACATACACTTTCGGGAACTCCGAACGATCGCTCAAAGGCAATCATACCGTTATCGGCAAAGGCTTCTTCGATGCTGACGGTAACGCACAATTCACGCTGCCCTTCGATTCCGATCTTATGCCCGCTGCGATGCTCGCCGCAACACTCGAAGGCACCGCCTTCGAACCGGGCGGACGCCCTGTCTCGATGCGCACCTCCGTTAAACTCCACCGCTATCCACACTACATCGGCATCAAAGCCCCCGAATCCAACTCGCTTGCCGTCTCGACGACGAACGTTATATCAATCGCAATCGTTGATCGAGAGGGGGCTCGGCTTGCCGATTCGCGGCCACTCGCCATCCAGTTGTTCCGCCTTTCTCGCATCTATGGCTACACCAGTGGTGCGAATGGCCAATGGGTTTGGAAGAATGAGGTCATCAAATCTGCAATCTCAAGCACGAGCGTCGCGTCTGCTACTGATGTCGATATTGACTACCCGTTCTCGGTTGGCACCTCGGGTGAGTATCTGCTGGTCGTGACAGACCCGACCACGAACACCTCGACCTCCTATTCGTTCATGGCCACGCAAGACGCTGGGTCAACAACGCGCTCCAATCTCTCCAACCCTGCCAAGGTTGAGCTGACTTTTGATAAGCCGAGCTACCTCGCTGGCGAAATCGCCAAGCTAAAAATCACGACGCCATTTACCGGTACCGCCATGTTTTCGTTGCAACGCGAATCCGTCTTGAAATCCGAAGTCATCGACATGACGAACACCACGCTTGTCGTGGAGATTCCCGTGACGGATGATTTCTATCCAAACATCCAAGCTTCGGTTAGCATCATTCGCCCAGCAGAAGCGGAAGAGACCTGGAGCGCTCATCGCGCCTCTGGACTTTCGTCCTTGATCGTTGCAAGACCTGAGGACAAACTAAACGTCAGCAACAAAGCGGCTGTTAACATCATTGCCGGCGGTTCTGAGGTCAAGGTTTCGATTCACCTCGATCCCACAGAAACCTCAACATCCACCTTTGCCACAGTCTTTGTAACCGACGAAGCAATCCAGATGCTGACGAGCGAAAAGCTTCCAGACCCCTATCGCTTCTTCTCGATGCCGTGTGCATCGGCCACGACGCTCAACGACCTGTTCAGCCTGTTGATGCCAATCACGGCCGACACGGTTTCCGCCAACGCAGCGAAAATCGGTGGCGATGGTGAAGCCCCACTCATGCGCCGCATCAGTCCGGTCGCCTCACGTCGCTTCAAGCCACTCAGCCTCGCCGCCTACACCATACCGCTCATCGAGGGTCATGCCGAACACACGTTCAAGCTTCCCGAATTCGCCGGCGAAGTCCGCGTCTCGGTCGTTACCTGGAACAAAACGGCCAGCGGTTCGACCTCCACCAACGTCAAGGTCAGTCCCAAGTTGGTAGCGCGTCCAGACGCGCCACGCTTCCTCGCTTGCGGTGACAGCACCCAGTTGACGTACTCCGTTCACAATCAAAGTGGAGCGGATTGCAACGCCACGTACAGCCTCACGTTTGCAGGCTCAATCGTGGGCGATGCCTCCGTGAAAACCATCGACCTTAAAGCGGGTGAAAGTCGTATTCTCAAAATAGCCGCTCAAGCGACCGAGGACATCGGCCAGGGACGGGTCACCTTCCAAATCGAAGGCGCTGGCGAAAAACATGAAGAAACACTAGAAATTCCCATTCGCCCCGCCATGCCACTCGTGACGCAAGTCGAATGCTTTCCACTCGAGGAAGGACAGCACCTCGCGCTTCCTATCCCGGCCAACCTCATCCCGTCCACCGTGGCACAGTCCCTACGCTGCCACAACTCCTCATTCGCCGAATTTGCGCCGGCACTCAGTTTTCTGCTCGATTATCCCTACGGCTGCCTCGAACAAACCACGTCGTCGGCGTTTCCGCTCATTCACGCAGGTGGCGCTCTGTTCAAAATTGCGGCATCCGATGACGCAGCAATTCAGGAAACGATGAACAAAGTGCGCGTCGCTGTCCAACGTGTCAACGCACAGCAAACGCGTCGCGGTTATTCACTCTGGCATGACGTCTCGCAATACGACGACATGATATCCGTCTATGCGTGTCACTTCCTTGCCGAAGCAGTCGCCGCTGGCATCACTGACGTACAGAAAAGCACGCTCGAAGGCAACGCCGTGTTCCTGCAAGTCACCGCCAGTCGCGCACTTGCCAATGGCAATCACACGCTCTCTGCTTATTGCTGTCACGTGCTGGCGCTCTCCCACGCACCCGAGAAATCGACCATGTTTGCGCTTTACGATGTGCGCTCGCGTCTCTCCGCCGAAGGCAAGGCTCACCTTGCGAGAGCCTTTGCGCTAAGCGGAGACCGTGTGCGCGCACTGGAGCTGATGGAGTCGACTGAGACGCCCTCATCTATTGCGGCTGCATCCTTCGGCATTCTCGCTTGGCTCGAACTCGACACGCCGGATGCCGATCGCCAAATCGCCAGTCTGTACGCCTACTTGCTGGAGCGCAAAGCCGCGCTGAACAAACCACACTGGGGAACGACTCGCGACAATGCCCTTTCGCTTCTCGCCATCGGTGCCCTGGCGCAACGCAAGGCCGATCCCGAGGCCACGCTGAACGTCGTGCTAACGAAAGCAGAAGACGAACGGCTTGCTACAATTACAAATCGCACAGCTACCGTTCAAGCAGACTCTGCCACCGTGACGGCGCTCAATTCCGGACGCGGCACTGCCTATCTTGTCAGGACACTTTCCGGCGTACCTTCCAAACTCGATGCAAGCGAGAAAAGCAACGGCATAACCATTTCGAGATCTTACCGAAACCTCGCGGGGGAACTTGTCGATCTCGCCTCGCTCACTCCAGGCGATGCAGTCGTCGTTGAATTGTCCATCCGCGTCCGTGCCGACACCGAAGGTCTCGATGACGCCATCGTCGAAGAGCTCCTTCCCGCCTGTCTCGAACCCGACACCGGATCGCTTGCTGCAAGTGGAACCTTGTCGTGGCTGTCTGAGGACGAGGAAAAATCAATCTTGCGACGCGAAGTGCGGGATGATCGCCTCCTCTTCTTTATGAACCCAATTGACAACACGATTTCAATCCATTACAGCGCCCGCGTCGTCTCATCCGGCACGTTCACCATTCCCCCAGCTTCTGTCGAAGGCATGTATCGTCCTGATGTGAATGCTCGCACCGCACCCACGACGGTTGTCATTGAGGAAGTCGCGAGTCGTTAGTCGCTAAGGAAAAGATGCATGGGGA
>CAZUAY010000267.1:0-5479 GCA_964618405.1 uncultured Lentisphaerales bacterium | reverse complement strand
ATTGGATTCCAGTCCCTTAAATTCTTCTGCAGTTTTGAAGCATATTTCATCTTCGTTGACATCTTTATAGTGCTTGAAAACAAGATTATAAGCACCTATCCGCTGCTCCCCAGCAAGAATGGAGTTTTCGTAGGATGTGTCAGATACAATAACTATAGATTTTGCAGATACATATTCTTTTTGTATCAAGCGATTCACTATTAAACTAAGTGCCTTTCTCGCTTGGGATGGCTTAGTATAATTATGGATTTCAGGATGAACCCCTACAATGCTATTTGCTACGGTGTCATATCCTAATTTTGTGCGTTCAACCGCACATTGATAAATGTTACCGGTATTTCTGATATTATATTTCAATACATAAGGCGGAGCGTCAATGGCAAACGCATTTTCAAAGTCCATTTCAAAAACATTTTGGTTTTTATCGTAGAAAACATAGAGGGTTGATTTACTATCATCAACCAACAGGCTTCGTACAGCTAACCCCATGTCAATATCAAAATCCTGTGCTTCATCTACAATTATAGAGTCGTATTTTTTCTCAAGAGGAATTTGGTCCATGTATTCAAAGCAACTCTTATTACCATTAGAGTTAGTGGGGAGCTTTTCGTATTGCTCACCTAACAGACTTTTCATAAGCTCGGCGTATGTAAGGACATCGATTTTTGAATGTTGAGACATTTTTGGTTTTATAAATGAAGCAAGTTCCTCGTTGCAACAAGTAAAGAGAACACGCTTGTCATATAGAGCATCACGAACAGCTTTCTTGATGCCTATGAATGTCTTTCCAGTACCAGCTCCGCCAACAATCTGTACCTGTCGATAATTGTATAAGCAATCCAAAATGGAGTCCTGCACAAAATCAATCTTTGAGAACTCCTTTTCCTTAATCGAAATAAGAGCACCTGCAGCAGCAGACATGGAAATCTGCTTGTTGATAGCAGTTAAGAAACGATTGCGTTGTTCAGCAGAAAAAGGAATGGTTATGTTCCTTTTGTTTTTCCAATAGTGAAAAATCTGATTGATTTTTTCACGCAAAGACGACATATCATTTAGGTCTATTGTCGTTTCGGGCGGAGCGTCCTGTGCCAGTTGAGAACTGATGCCGTATCGAGGGAAAGCAACAGCAAAGCCATAAACACCATTATAGTTTTGGTTGAACTCAGAAATAAAATAGTTTCTAAAGTGCCGCATACTTTTTTCTGCCTGTTCATATGGGCTGCATTTCAATTCTCTACTACTGGATTTACTTCGGCTATAGTCTTCGATAAGCGTCCAATTTCCATTTATTACAGTAATCCCGGTTCCACCTTTTACCTCAACAGTAATAAAGCCAAAGGAAGGGTCGAAAATCAAAAAGTCGCTTTCACTGTCAATTCTTTTATTATCAACCGTCTCAAACCAGCGAACAGAATAGAATACTTGGTACTTCTCAGGAAGCTGCTCCTTCAAAGCATAGTACATCTCTTTTTCCGTTGGAGTATAATCATAATTTTCTATATCAACCGGGTGCATTACTGCCATAACTTATTCCTCCCAAAAGCCCGTTGTTTTCCGTTGTGTCTCACGGTCAACATGACCTACAACTAAGGCTCTATCCAAATCTTTATTGAAATGCTGGCACGAGACCTCATTCACAAATAAACATCCCGTACAGGCTTTTTGCCGTTCAATACAAATAGGGTCAAAGATACATTTTTGAGCATTTGCGTATGCCTTGTTCATCCACTTGTCGAAATAGGCTTCAAATGTGTTGAACAATGAACCCAAGTTGAAACCTTGCGAGTTCTGACAGTAAATTAGAATAGCAGGAACGCCAGGGAAAATGTACTCTGACAAAGAATCTTTACCCAATCCACCGATGTCAGCCGCAGCCCTTATAAGAAGGTGCGAGAGTGAGTGAATTAGTCTGTAAACATAGTAGGTTTCTTTACTCGCGGTTTCATCAATAGTGGTGAATGGATAAATTAAACTTGGCTTGATAGTATTCAAAAACCAAATCTTGATTTCTTCCTCGGAATCTAGGTTTGGAGCCTCATCTGCATTGATTACTCCATTTGTAAGCAACCATTGTATAATTTTCTTCCTATCAATTTCAAAAAGAACACCTTCGGTATTGAGTTTAGTTGCGTAGATGTTTTTACGGCCATTCTTTTCTTCTTTAAGTGCATGGAGCTGAACGCCCTCTTTCCATTCAGATTCCACTCTTGTATAGCCATATGAGCAGGAAACAAATGGAATCCTGTCACACACCCTTGCACTTTTTATACCGAAACGCTCCGCAATTTGAGCGTACTGTTCAGGGTTTGCGTTGGTGTTAAGTAATCGAGCAACACTAACGGCAGACTCCAAATCTGATACATCGTCAAGTCTTGTTACCAAATCGTACTCCAGTATGCGTTCTGCTATGCTAGACATGTCGTTCTCGGTAGTGAAAATCCGTGTTTTCAGATTATTAACAATATCATTGAAGCGATTGCCGCATTGTTGGTCGGCAGCGGTTCTTGCTGCTGTTGCGGCGGCAGTTTCGTTTTTGAAAGCTTCAAACATCACTTTATACATTTGGTCATAAACTTTCTGGTAGGCTTCGATGTCAGAAACGATGCCGTTCTTGATGATCTCATCAAGATCTTCCTTGCTTACCAGGTTTAACCAGAAGGCAAATGTAATATAAGGTCCGTATTCAGTTTCGGAGATAAAGTTTTCCAACTTTTCATCTATCAAATCAATCAAACTTAAACTAAATACAAAAAATTGTGCAGGGTCGAGAGCAACTTTAGGTCTGAGCATATCGCCACAAACAGGACACTTGACCTGCATCGGTATGGGTCTCTTGCACTTGGTACATACAAAATCGTAATTGCCATACCATTTCACATACTGATAGCCGTGCTCTGGACAACGAGGATTATGTCTATCGGTTGCATAACCACATTTACAGAAATAAATCTGACGGAACTGAGCCAGCTCTGCATGGTGACATTCGGGGTTGGTACAATAGTGTCGTTTTTGATATTCTTCTTCGCTACTAAACTGATATACTTTACTACACAACTTACAATAAAAAGTCAAAGGGCTAATTTGGGCTATGATGCCTCTTTCTTCTTCAGATGCTTTCGGCGTCAAAACATCGCAATTATCCTTACTGAGTTCCGCACCAAAACCGACCGTAGGTTTAATAGGACCAGGAGTGGGGCATTGGTTCTCAAAAGAACGAACAGATTCATTAACAGTTCTAATAAGACGTTTTGCGTTTATTCCGTCAAGTTTTTCGCTATTCCATCTCAGAACTTTGGCGATATATTGTTTACGCTCTTTACCACGAACAGAGAAGTCAATCCAAGTCTCAGGAAGATACTTATACAAGGATTGGTTCTTTCCTCGTTTCATTTGTTGCTTAGAACTCATTCTCTTCGCCTCCTCATTCAAGTTCGATAATCAATTGAGTATCTGTGTCTCTCATGCTGTTCATAATATGGTACCCCATGAGTTGAAAACCGGAGAAGATATTTTCTCTCTCCCAGTTTTTATCAACAATTCTTGCAAACACATCCTCTACAAATCTTTCAATGTTAGTTTTGTATTGGTTGCCTATTTCGTTTACTTGTCCTGCAATAGTACATCCATAAGCCATTTTCAATTCGTTAGTAACAATAGCCGCATCTAAGTGCCCAGCGGTAATCGCTTTTTTTATGTTATTCATAAAGAACTGAGAACCACACGAGTATTGCAGTTCTGGGTCGTATTTTGTCAAAAGCAATCCTGTGAAAATACCCGGTAGAGTGCAGTCAATGGCTTTTGTTGCCCAACGGTTAATAGGAACAGACTCAACCATAATATCCTTAAACTCATGGAAGTTTACAAAGTTTTTGAGATAGCTTTGGTCTGTTTCTCTGGACGGGCGCATGATGTCGATAACAATACTGGAGTAGCGTCTGCCGGTTCTACTATATGCCTGTATGTACTCTGCCGCATTTCCAGGCATTCCATAGAAGAACATAATATTGAAACGGTCGGCATCAACCCCATGAGAAATCATTGATGTTGCAACGATAAGGTTTACGTCATTGAAAACATCATCGTTAGTTTCCACCTTGGACAATACTTCGCGAACATCTTGGAAAGTTTCATCACCGGTCATTTTTCTCGTGTTAAACGGAGTTACCCCTTCTTGACGCAGTTGAACATTGATAGGAGTTTCAAGAGCTCCCTCAACGTTGTTTCCGTCTCTCTTAACATTGTTATACTCAAGGAAAATCCAATAGTCTTTCAGTATTTCAAGAGCTTCTTCTACAGAGTCAATGCCAATGTTTGGAATTGATAATACCTTTTCTGGGCTTTTCAGATACTCGAAGACAACCTCCCGCATATACTTCAATGAATACACAACAGAGTTAATAATAGCCTTGCCGTATGGTGCATAGCCCATAATCAAACGCTGTGTGTCTTTTTCTTCAATGTAGGAATAGAAATTGCGTTTTAAGTCGGGGGACGCACAGGGGAAACGAATTGGATCCTTGCTATACAACTGCGAAATCTGAGTAGCATAGGAAGAAATAGTTGCTGTAGCTCCGATTGTTTTTATCGGTCTGCGTGATGGTGAAACATTCTTCACGAAATAGTCAATAAAAGACTCATAATGTGAAGCGTATGTACCCAAGCTCTCACGAATTAAATGTAACTCGTCCTGAATGAATAGAGTAGGAGCCGGGTCGTACATCTTAACTTCTTCAAAATTGGAAACATCTAAGTTGCAGAACTCCCTATCGACCATGCACTTTGTAGTACTTGTAAAACCATGTTTAGGGCATTTGTGTGTCGCACCGGATAGGGTATTTCTGAAACTTGGATTATTGCCCAATATAGCAAGTTTATCTACGGTGCTAATAATAGCAGACGGCAAATAGCGATATATTTCATGGTCAACGATATAGATTGGAAGTGCCCCGTTTGACGGACACTCTGCGTTGTCACAATAGTGAATTAAACGATAAGAGTCTTCATCAAACTTCAAATGAACCGTCTTCTTTCCACAGAACGGACATATATCAATAATGCGCTCCTCATCCATTACCTCTTGTGAACGAGTTCGATATTTATCGATATCTTTCTTCACAATCTTGTTGGGTGTATTGGCGTCACCTACAAAATATCCGAGTGAAAACTCTTCTGTACAAGCGATGGCCGCATCGACTCGTCTAATCAATTCGGCTTGTGCCAACACATTTGCTAAACGCTGAACTTGCTGAACAGAAAGAAGTCTCAGAGGGTATCGTAGGATAGATGTTACGCCACATTCTTTACCACGGTATCTATCAAAAAACATGTTGAAAATCAGCACACCAAGAAACGCCTCTGTCTTACCACCACCTGTAGGGAAATACAGGAGGGAAACTTCATTGAGCGTGGTCTGCGTCTTTTGGGAATCCAGCAACACATCCTCGTCACACGCAGCAATATCAGGCACAAGCGAAACAAT
>CAZUAY010000266.1:0-5496 GCA_964618405.1 uncultured Lentisphaerales bacterium | reverse complement strand
CTGTGCGGGGAAGCAAACGGAGCGGGGGTTTTCACCCCCCCGCCGTGTCGGGGACAGGAATGTCCCCGCTCCGTTCGTTACGACCACTGCTTAGCGAAACTCGACGTTACTGGCAAACCCGCCTGTTCACATACAACGACGTCAATGTAATCTCGAACGTCACCATAATCTTGCGCAAAAGTTCAAGATTACATTCGCATCAGGTTGGGGATGGACGAACATCTGCTTAACAGCTTATTGTAATCTCGCGTTATTCTTCAAGATTACAGTGGACTATCTCGTGCTGTTGTAGACTGAAAAGCCGAAAAGATCCATACCGCAATCGACAAAAGGATTTTAGTGCCCTAATCTGGCGGACTTGTTCAAGATTAAGGCCGATTCTGACAAACCATTTTTGGGCGATTTTATGTAAGTCGCTACTTCTCTATCGCCAAGTGGCGCATCAGGTCGAGATCGCCCCAGACGAGTAAGCCAGGGATCATCATCGCCATGGATCCTTCGGTGCTGCGATAATAGTCGACGGCGCTGGTCGGCAAGCCCTCGAGTTCCAGCTCACAGCCACGGGCCACCGAGTCTAGGGCTGCTGCCAGCAACACGGCCAGCGCAGCATCTGCATCGGCTGCAATTTTGATGGTACGCCCCGGGAAACGGTTAACAGCCCAACGCGCGAGGGATGCAACACATTCGGCCCATTCGCCAGCCAAGGTATACCCCAGCCACAGACAAGCGCGGGCGGTATCGTGGAGCGTCGCTCCTCCCAGCGTGGCGGCACCTTCCTCCCAAACGAGTTCGCCAAGTCCTGGCAAATCGATTGTTATAGCCGTTGTGGCGGCTTCAAATCGCTCACGAGAAAATGCGCCCGCCTTGCCAGCTGAACCGAAGATCAAGGTCACAGCCGAATTTGGGTCTGCATCATCCCGCATTACCACGGGTAAAAGTGTGCCTCGCGGCGACACCAGGACAGCACGCTTCTGCTTGCCCACCGTAGCGTCATCGCTTTCTTCAACTTCGCCCGCTCGGTCTACCGTGATATACCCCGCGCATTTCGCCAAGTCGTTGCGCAACGTATCGGCGTCCTTATTGCCGCGAATCGATGGCGGTAGTGCTGCCAGTAGCGTCTCCTTATTGGCAGAAAATAACTGCGTCTTAGCTGGCCAAGAGCCGAGAGGAAAAACGCGTAGATTATCGATTTCTTCCGGTACCACCACTGGCAAAGGTAGCGAAAATCCAGGCCCCTCACCTTGCAACCAATATTTCATCCAACCCAACATTGCCGATAACATTTCTGGCCAATAACCGTGAGTTGTGTTCAAGACCCGGAGGTCAAATTGTCCATCGGCTTTCCACAACCTGTAAATCTCGCGCAAAGACGCCGCAGTACGAGTCGCAGGCTCAACGTTAAAGGCTGGCGAAGTATCCTGATAAGCATTGAGAAGCAATAGGGGCCTTGGTGCGACCAGACCCAGCAGCTCCCATTCTTCCATGTCAATCAAGCCACCCGGAAGGGTCTCGCAAATACAGTTACGCGCAGTCACGTAGGACTCGAATGATCCTACCGAAACAACCGGCACGCACACCTTGACACGCTCGTCATACGCCGAAACCCACATGGTCTGATTGCCACCACCGGACTCGCCTGTGACACCAATACGATCCGCATTGACGAAAGGCAGATCGCACAACACATCAATGCTTCGACGGTTATCACGAACCTGCCAACCCAACAGAGAATCACCGATCAGATAAAGCGCAGCACCCGCGAGGCCGCCGTGATAGTGGGAAGTGCGCTCGCCAAAGCTACGTTCGCCAGACCCAGGGGCATCCGAGGAAAGCACGACAAAGCCATTTTGCGCTAAAATATGTCCTCGCTGCTGGACGCTGGTCGCAATTTTTCCGTGCCCCACATGACCATGCAAATTCAACACAGCGGGAAAGGGGCCGTCACCATCGGGCACATACAACGCCGCCGTGATGCGTATATCGGGCGACCCCGAAGCATAAGAAACCATATCAATACGATACCCCTCGCGGGCGATGGAGTGATGCACCCGAAAATCAGCAGGTGTTGGGTCTTTTTGTAAATGTAACGCAGCCGATACGCGATCTTTTATTTCAGCGCTACGCTTTTCCCAGGCGCGCTTCGATACAGGCGGGTGGTGACGGATTGACAGTTCTTGAGCTTCCTGGCGCAGACGATCCTGATGACGCCACCCCATATTACTTTTCCAAACATCTCGTATCATTCGCTAATCCTCAACTCCTAATTTTCGCATCAGATCAAGGTCGCCCCAAGCCAATAGGCCTGGAATCATGGGAACCATGGATCCTTCAGTGGCGCGATAATAATCAACAGCACTCGCTGGCAAACCTTCGAGTTTAAGCTCGCAGTTGCGGGTCACCGGATCTAAAGCTGCCGCCAGTAACACAGCCAGCGCCGCCTCGCCATCGCCCACGAGCTTGATGGTCCGTCCAGGGAAGCGGCTGGTAGCCCAGCGCGTCAGAGCACTCACGCATTCGGCCCACTCGCCTGCCAGCGTGTAGCCAAGCCACAGACAAGCACGAGCGGTACTGTGAAGCGTATTGAGCCCTGTGGCAACTTTAGGTGGTTCCCACTCCAGCTCGCCTAGTCCCGGCAAATCGATTGCCACAGCCGTGGTAGCGGCTGCAAATCGCTCACTGGCAAACGCACCGGCCTTGCCAGTAGAACCAAAAATTAAGGTCACCGGTGCGTCTTGCTTGATGTCGTCACGCAACACCATGGGAAGCGGAATTCCCCGCGGTGACTGCATCACGGCACGCTGCAGCTCACCTGCCTCAGACGCATCACTTTCTTCCACTTCGCACGCTTGGCAAACTTGGATATACCCAGCACAGTGCGCCAATTCATTGCGCAAGGTCGCGGCGTCTTTATCGCGATGATTCGCTTCGGGCATCGCCGCGCGCAAGGTCTCCTTGTTTGCAGAGTACAATTGGGTTCTCGCCGGCCACGTGCCGGGCGTGAACGTACGGATTTTTTCTTCATCAACGGGCACCACAGTCGGCAACTTCAGCGCAAATCCCGGACCCTCATCTTTGAGCCAATATTTCATCCAGCCCAACATGGCCGACTGCATTTCGGGCCAATAGCCGTGGGGTGTGTTAAAAATGCGAGCCTCAAATCGTTCATCGGCGCTCCATAAAGCATACAACTCGCGCAAGCCTTCCGCAGTACGCGTCACGGGTTCAGGTCCAAAGGATGGAGCATCTAGGTAGGCACTGAGAATCAAAAGGGGGCGCGGCATCACGAGTCCCAATAGCTCCCACTCCTCCATGTCTACTAACCCGCCAGGGAGGGTTTCGCAGATGCAATTGCTCCGAGTCACGTAGACCTCGAATGACCCAACCGACACCACCGGCACACACGCTTTAATGCGATCATCGCAAGCCGCAATCCACATCGTCTGATTACCACCGCCGGAAGCGCCTGTGACGCCGATTCGGTCGGCATTGACAAAGGGCAGCTCACTCAACACATCAATGCCGCGACGGTTATCACGAACCTGCCAGCCCAAAAGCGAATCGCCGATCAGGTAGAGCGAGGCACCCGAAACGCCGCCGTGATACTGGAAATCTCCTTCACCGACACTGCGCTCGCCAGACCCAGGGGCATCGGGCGAAAGAACAACAAAACCGTTTTGCGCCAGGATATGGCCTCGTTCTTGAACACGAGCCGCGAGATGCCCCTGTGACCAATGCCCATGCAAATTCATGACAGCGGGAAAGGGTCCGTCGCCATCGGGCACATAAAGAGCTGCCGTCACGCGGATGTCAGGCGATCCCGAAGCATAAGAAACTAAGTCAATACGATACCCTTTCCGGACGATTGTATTATGCACACGAAAATCAGCGGGGGTGGGATCGTTTTGCAAATGTAACTTTTCTGTCAACAGATCCTTGAGTTCTTGACGGCGTGCCTCCCAGACGCGCTTGGATAGCGGCGGGAGTGGGCGGGCTGCGAGTTCTTGAGCTTCGCGGCGCAAGCGATCCTGATGGCGCCATCCCATATTACTTTTCCAGACTTTCGGTATCATTGGCTAATCCTCGACTCCTCATTGTGTAACTGCTTTTAAATGCAGACTATACTATCAAACGCTAGGCACTCTGTCACGAGCGGCTTGTCTTTTACTGCTCCCACGGATATTTGATTGAAAGCAGGGCTCCGTTTTGCTTCGCTGATTCCGCTGCAAAAATTCCAGGGATAGACATCAGTAAACCGTCACGTGCCGAGATCGGATCCGCTTCTCCGCGAATCGCTTTGCAGAAACGCACAAGCAATGCGCCGTCCGCTCCTTGATGACTTCCGGATGCCTTGCCCGCAAATTCAGCTCGCCATAAGTGCGAAGAAAGTTCAGTGATGCCGTTTAAGCCGAAAAGTTTTGTCGAACTGACCAATGTTTTTGGCGGTAGGATTGCGCCGCGTCCGGAGAAGCGTTCAAAATATCCTTCCGTTCCAAAAATACGATACGAATGGGCTCCGATATGGTTGCTATTGATAAAGGAAACGGTCAGTCTGACAACGGAACCTGAATCGGTATTGAAATGGGCTGTCATGAGATCATGCATCCCGTCCTCGCCTACAATTTGGGAGCCCGTTGAAATACAAGAAACCGTACGCAGCACGTCATGACCAAGGACTCTGAGCAAGGGGCCGAGCGAATGTGTGCAGTACTTGATCGAAATATATTTTTTACGCCACGGGGTAACCTCAAAAAGATGCCTTAAATCATGAATGTATTCAGCTTCCAGGTAGGATGCTTTCCCCAGCAAACCTTTTTTGTAAAAATCTTCGAGAGAATAGACGAAATCATATTCATTCGCGTTGGCGCCAGTCATGAATATCGCTTTGCTTTTTGACGCCGCTTTCCATAATCGTTCTCCTTCTTCCAAGGAATTGACTGGAGGAATGTCAGAAAGCACGGCAATACCGCGCTCAAGCGCGTCAATGCTATGTTGCACATGAACTTCGGCGGGAGTCTCAACGATAACGGCATCTGGCCTTGCCTTAACAAGCATCGTGTGATAATCGCTAAATAATTCGACATGAGGAAAGCGTTCTTTCATCGGAGCTTTTCCATCTTGAGGTGTCGTCCAGTAGGCAGATTGGATATCACAGGCCCCAACGACTTCAAAATAATCCTTGAATAACTCAGCTTCAGCAAGCATCGTCCGGCCGCGTTCTCCAAGTCCCAATACCGTTATTCTTACTTTTTTCATGTTTTCACCCTTCGTATCACCGCACCAGAATCGTTGTTCCCACGTAGACATACTCGTATGCACCCATGTCAACGATTCCTGACATTTTGTCGGGGCGTGGGTTGCCCTCCAGATCCCTGTGGCCGATCCATCCCCACTTAGATCACAGCGTAGCCTCTTCCCTTAATAAGTTCAAGCACGAAAAATGAATTTTATCTGTTACGATAAGATTATCGTCGAGATAAAGGCGATTTCAAAATTGAA
>CAZUAY010000265.1:0-5518 GCA_964618405.1 uncultured Lentisphaerales bacterium | reverse complement strand
GTCCCCCAAACTTTGTCGTGAGTTTTGTCGCGAACTTTGTCGAATACCACTACCGGGACAGTACTAGCGATTAGCCACTAGCAACTAGCTAGCAACTAGCGACTGTAATCGGTCTGTTGTCGCCTTGCGAAAGCAGGCCGAAAAGTGTAGAATAAACGTTTTGAAACACCTACAGCAACCCTCAAGAGCTGGAATTTGATCAATGTCACTTAACTACACACGCCTCAAGACGTTTCTGGCTATCCTAACAGTCGTAGCTTCTACGGTATTGTACGGCTTTTCCGCAGAGAGTCCGCTCATCAAGGAAATAAAGATCAATCCACGTGGAGAATCGTCGATGGATGAGTCTTTCGTCACGGCACTCATTTCTTCACAAGAGGGCAAGCCCATGGACAACAAGACCGTATCCGCGGATGTCCGCCGGCTTCTCGACTCAAAACGATTTGCCTACGTCGGAACTCAGGTCAATGATGTCTTAGGTGGCGTACAGCTTGTTTTCATAGTAGAAAGGCGATTGCGGATTACCGGGAAAATCGAGTTTGAAGGGCGTGACGCCATCCGGCAAAGCAAGGCGTTGGAAACGATCGCGCTCGCCGCGGGGGATTTTGCAGACGAACAAATCGTTGGCGCTGCGGCGGAGCGGCTCAAGAAAGAATATATTGCAAAACGGTATTTCGATGTCGTCATCACGCCGGTACTCACACCCATCGAAAACAACCCCGGAGCGGCAAAACTCAAATTTATCATTAACGAAGGTGTCCGGAATACGGTGAATATGATCGACATCAAGGGAAACGCCGCGATCAAGGATAGGACACTCAGGCGCGTCAGTGGCCAATCCCCCTGGTGGAATCCATCGGGGTGGTTCACCGATCAGCGTGTTTCAGATTTTGATTTGGAGCTGATGAAGTCCGACATGCGAAAGCAGTATATGGACATGGGATATCTCGACGTTGCGATATCAAATCCACTCAAGAAAAAAATGGGTCATACGTGGGATATTCATTTCGACATCAAAGAAGGACCCATCTATAAAGTTGGTCAAATTGAATTCGAAGACGTGACGCTGTTTCCAGAAGCAACCGTTCTCTCATCTGTCAAGCTGAAGAAGGGCGATGTCGCTGGACTCACCTCTATCGACGAGGCTCGTAATTCGGTCCGAGAATTTTTCTCCTCACGCGGCTACGTGGACACACGGGTGCAAACATCAACCTACCCTGACGAAACGCATCCGGCAACGCTCAACATCGTCTTTACTGTGAAAGAAGGAGCACTGGCTCGTGTACGCAATATCCTAATTCGAGGCAACACATCCACCAAGGACAAAGTGATCCGCCGCGAGATTCTCCTCAACCCAGGCGAAATCTATAACGGCGTTCTAGCAGAAAGAAGCCAAAAACGACTAAAAAATCTCGGCTATTTCTCCGATGTTCGAAACTACGATTTAGCCGTCGATGAAAAGACGCGTGACCTCGTCTACGAGCTGGAGGAGCAAAGCACAGGGTCCATGATGTTCGGTGCCGGCTTCTCCTCTGTCGACCATCTCATCGGCATGTTCGAGATTTCGCAGAGCAACTTCGACATTAGCAACTTTAGAAACTTCCGTGGTGCCGGACAAAAGGCGCGCCTCAGCTTACAAGCAAGCTCTGACTCAACAGACATTGAAGCGTCCTTTATCGAACCTTGGTTCATGGATCGCCGCCTTGCCCTTGAAGTTACCGGGTTCTTGCGCAATCGCTCTTTCAGCGAATACGACGAACAACGCGGCGGATTGACAGTCGGGCTATCGAAGCACGTTCCTTGGATTGGTCGTATCGGACTTTCCTACACAATTCAGAAGGTGAGCCTAGATGATGTCATCCAAGATCAATTCTATCTCGCCGACGACCCAGAAACGACTTATGCCTTTACGCAAGAAGACGACTCGTATCTGCTCGGCTCCGCTCGCCTCTCGTGGACCTACGATACGCGCGACAACCCAATGATTCCGCAATCCGGAACACGAGCGACTGCCTACGCCACGCTTTACAACTCGGCTCTCGGTAGCGACTACGACATTTACGAACTCGACGCTAAGTGGAAAAACTATCAATCCCTCTGGTATCGTCATGTTATTTCGATCTCAGCGCATGCGAGCGTTGTTGATTCGTATACCGACGATGATGTTCCGATCGGGAGTCGATATTTCCTAGGTGGAAGCAGGAGCGCACGAGGCTTCCGGTACCGCAATATCGGCCCCAAGGCGTTATACGTGGAAGGTGACGGCACGCGTTTCCATCCAGTCGGCGGACAAAGCCTCTTCGACGCGTCAATCGAATACACAATTCCCATTGTCAAAGTCGTCCGCTTCGCCGTATTTTACGATATTGGAAACGTCTGGGCGGACCCCTACGAATTCGACTTCAGCGAATATGCCTCCAGCGTTGGCGCAGGCATCCGTCTCGATATCCCAGGATTCCCAGTCCGTCTCGACTTCGCTAATGCACTTCAAAAAGACGATGATCTCACCCGCGAACGCTCATTCGTTTTCTGGATCGGATTCGACAATTAGTTCAATCGCCAAACAATTCTTATCCTATGACTTCGTAATTCGTAATTCATCATTCATCATTTTCCCATCCCATGACACTTAAACCAGATTACGACTTGCTCTCCGCCGTTTCCGCATGCATTGGAATTACAACCGCAACAATCGGCTTACTGACGCTTGCGATTCCCCGTGCGGCGGCAAGCGCATGGCGAGCACTCCCACGTAGCGTATGGCTCGGCCGCCTCCTCGCAGCGGTCTGTATCCTTTGGGCTGCACTTTGGCTCTGCATCATGCCGCTCGGGCCTCTATCGGTCATCCGAGATTTGCTGTGGCTCCTGATTCCGCTTGCGGTTGCATCGGTCTGCATCTTCACACCAGAATTGTTGACCTGTCGAACAATTGGAGGCCTTCTCGTTTTGGTTCCCACGCCGATGCTTTCAGCCGCTGCGTGGCATCCCTCTCCGTTTCGTTATGTCGTCATCATTTATGCTTACGCCATGATAGTGACGGGTATGTACTACATCGCTTTGCCTTGGCTTTTGCGCGACCATATTACATGGTCGCTCGCTAAACCGGCACGTTCCCGCCTGATCGCATCGATAGCCGCCGCGCTAGGGCTTTTCCTCACTGTACTAGCCGCGACCGTTTTCAAGACCGTGCCACTCACTTCATTACATTGAAATAAGTCGGGGCGGTCTTTCTGCGTCAGTATGCCGTATCAATGCGCTCGGCGCGTTCCACCGCCAGGTCCACCGTTTGGAGATGAGATCGTGCATTGCCAGCTATTGGTACTAAGCCATGCTGCGCCTAAAGCTCGGTAGGCGGGCAATTCCCACACGACCAAATTCCGGCAATAACGGCATCCAGAAATTCTTCCAGGACCCTCGTTAAAATAACGCGGCAAATGCTCGAGGCAGTGTCGACGCCAGGATAGATTGAAACTCCCACCCGAAAACGCCGTTGAAGCATCGATGGGGATCAACCTCACGTCTCGAAATGCCGGGAGCACTAGATGCACTTCATTCGGTCGAGATCGACCCGAATCGCCAGAGAGATAGCCGAATGGCTTTGCGGCTCCTGTCCAGAGAATTGCATCCTCCGCATCGGTTCCACCCTCTGAGGTGAACCTGCTAATAGTCGCTTCGACACGCATAACGGAGTCGGCACCCACGTAGTTATACTGCGGCTTGACGTTACCCTCAACGGGAAATGGATCATCAAGCGCCTCCCAAGTTCCCCACCGACCCATGGAGTAAAAAAACCAGGTATCCTCAACTCCAAGCGCTTGTTGACTCACCGGCGTCGGGATATCGAGGGCAAGTCGTTGGGCTTCGTCAAACACTTCTTGATGCGATAAAATACTGGTGAAGCGTCGACTCTGGGGCACCACCCAAAGACCGAGCAGTTCGCAAGAACTCAAAGCGGATGGGTCTGGCGGCGGAAGACCAGGCCACCACGTATACCCGGTATAATCTTCCAACAAGTCAGGATAGTTCCGATAGAACCAACACCAATCGCGTGCCGCGACGGCTTCGTAGAATTCAATTTCCAGCAGCGGATGTCCACCGATGGGATCGTTGTAAAACCAAGCATTGTCAATGCCAGCAGCCACGCCACCCTCAGCAATGGCCTCCAACATATCCGCATACTCAATCCACGCGCCTGACCACGGCTCTGGCAAAGCACTGTTCCCACCGAGATTCCCAGAATACTCGCTGCGCACCTGATCGGCATGGTCTCGAATAAAAGCCGTGTAATCCGCATTGACATACATGCCATTAAGTTTAGCGCCCTGCTGTGCAATCGCCACGCCGGTCATCGGCCCCGTAAAGCAGAGTCTCGCCTGCGTGTTTGTGATGATATCGACCGCATTAGAATTTCCCGTGGCCAATGCCATGGCATGCATCAAATTTAACTCGCCAATAAGGTTCAGCGTTGAAGCCTGCCAGCGCGCTCCAGCCAGTGCAGCGGCGTCACCCGCATTCTGCGTTCTATCCTTCACGGAAACAATCCGATGCACATCCGCAACCCATAAGGCGGCAAAAAGCAGAATCACCACCGCCATCGCGATAAATAGAATCGCTTGCCCCCCACGCCCCGAAAAAGCAGCTTCACAGTTCGCTGGTTTGGTTGGTTTCGATTGATCTGTCTGTCTTGTCATGGTTGCATCAAGGCTCCAGATAAAGCGAATAATGTTCGCCGGCCTCCGCCTCTCCGCTCAGTGCGATGCGTCCGTCACCGTTCTCATCCATGCGCGAAAAGGGGTAGACGAACCTGTTCATCGGCATTTTTAATGGAAAATCTTGCGAGACACGCATGCGGATCGTCCCGTTTCCAAAAACAGAGCCGCGTTCTAAATGCGAAAAAGAACCTCGTTCCCACTCTTCGTAGTTCAAAGCGTAGGATGCTCGGGCACTGTTCTCGGAGGTCAGATAGGCTGGAATGCGCACGCGTTCGAAAGCAGCCCTTTCCGAAACGCTAGGATTCGCTATGAACGCGCTGTCCCAAGCCGCCCCAGGACTCGGATTCGCCCCGAGGGGAAGATTATTCTGAAGGGGCTGAAAAACGGGCTCGATCATCCTGCCCGAATTGGGGATCGACGCCACGCGCATCGCTTTCGCAGCCATCCAATTGTTGAAGCCAACAGAGCGGGCCCTTGCCGCTCGGGCGGCAGCATGATGCAAAATTTCACCTCCAGTGAACACAAACGCGGCCTGCAAGATTCCGAAGAAGATAATGCAGACAAACAAAATAACGAGTAACGACTCTAAGGCGGCCTGACCCGAATTGCTACGGGTGGTCGCTGAACTACAAACGCCCCTAGGTTGACGGTTTTTCATTGGCGTAAGCCGTGAAACAGAATCACCAACACCTTAGTTACTCGTGCCGTCAGAATCTAGGTTCTTGATGAAATCAGCCGATGAGGTTGCCGCCTCCGTCTGGGCTTGCGAGCCGAGATCTTCATCCAAGGCGGAAACAGCACCGCTC
>CAZUAY010000264.1:0-5543 GCA_964618405.1 uncultured Lentisphaerales bacterium | reverse complement strand
CAACGCCGTTTCCATCGAAACGCATTTCGACACCGATGCCCCCAACATTCCGCTCTTACTTCGCGGACGTTCCATCAGCTCCACTGACGAAGACGGCACCATCACCACCTACGAGTACGCCCTCGGCACTTGGGACGATGTGGAACAGGCATTCCTGCCTGTTGTCAACGGTGCGCACCTGCGCACCATCACCCAGCGGTCATATCAGTCCTATCCGTCTGATACGTCCGATCTGACCATTCAAGATGCCACCCACGGCACCACCCTCTATTCCGCTACACTTCTCGGCAGTACGGGCGATGTCCTCTCCTGGCAGGCGAACGCCTACGACGACAAAAACCGCCTCCGCTCCACGCTCTATTCCGACGGCTCCAGCACCACCAACGCCTACTCCTGCTGCCGTCTCCTCTGGACAATAGATCGTAACGGCAACAAGGTGCTCCGCTCCGCTATCACTGGGAAAGACCACCTCTATTACGCCATGGAAGAAGTCTCGCTAGCTAAACTGCCTCATGATGATCGTTACGTTCCCTACGCCAACTGGTACTCCGCTGATTTCAACGCCTTCCGAGTCACCCAGCATTTCTTCGATGCCATGGGTCGCGAAACCAATACGGTCGTGCGTCCTGCAAAGGTTGAAGGTGCGGCGGTCGAGCAGAATTTCGTCTACAACAAAGGCTGGCGCACATCTGAAACGACAGTTTACCCTGAAGGCACTTCCGACTACGCCGTCCGCACCGATACGCGCGGTTTACGCACCGTTACAACTCGCACCTTGCATGACGACCGCGAAGTAAGCGAAACGCAGACGTTCTCGCCGACGAATCTTGTTAATCCTGTAATCTTGTCCAGAAACATCGACTACCGAAACGGCGCTTCAGAGTCGTACACCGAATGGGATGATCAATGGACACGCGGCACGCGCCGGACAGAATATGAAGCTTCCGGCAACAGAATCGAAACCCAGACCACTGAAGCGAGCGACCATCCCACCATCACGAACAGCGTCACCGTCAGCGATTTCCTCGGACGAACTGTCTCGTCCACCACGCCGCTTGGCGTAAGCTCGAACCTCTACGACGGTGTCTCGATGCGGGTTTTGGCAAGCATGCGTTCCGGACAGCCCTCTGTGTACAACCTCTACGATGACCTCGGCGAGCAGATCGGTACTGTTGCCTCCGGCATCACCAACCGCACGGACGTATCCTACGAAACCGCTGGCGGTGAAGTCTGGCGCGTGACGGATTCTCTTGCGGGCGCGGTGCAGTCCATCAACCGCGATCAGCTCACCGGGCTCTCCGACATGCTGCGCCGCCATACCGTTGCGATAGGTGCGAACGGCGTGACCAATGAAGTCACTGCCGTCTGGAATGGCACAACGCAAATGTTCACCGAAACGCAGACCTCGTCCCTTCGAGCTACGCCGTCTGTCCGTGTGACCAAATACGGGCGCACAATTACCGAGACCTCGGTCGATGGCGAACGCAATTTCTTCTTCGATCCTTACGGACGGGTCTTTTACACCGAACGTAAACCTTCCGGCTCCTCTATCTGGCGTTCTGAAACTTGGCTCGGGTTCAACGACTTCGGTGACGTCGCAGAGCACGACACCTTCATCGGTAGCGGTAGTACGTATGCCATTACATCTTATACCTTCGACGTCTTCGGACGAACGCTTACCGCCACCGATGCTCTCGGTAACGTCACGACAAACACCTACGACGCGCTCGGACAGCGTATTGCCTCCTCTGGCGCGACCTATCCAGTCCGTTACGAATTTGATACCATGGGACGCATGAAAGAGCTTAGCACCACCCGCGACAGCGCAGCATGGGACACGACACAGTGGCATTACGACCATCCGACCGGCTTGACCACGAATAAGGTCTATGCCGACAACTCTGTCATCGGCTACACCTACACCGATGATGGGAAGCCGCTTCGCACGACATGGGCACGGGGCGCGTGGCGCGAACAAGCCTACAATACTGACGGCCTTCTCACCGCCACTGCCTACAGCGACGCCACTCCATCCGTCTCGTTCGGATATAACGCCTTCCAACATCTTGCATCCGCATCGAACGCCGTTGCGGCGTTCACCTACGCTAACGACAATCTCGGGGCGGCCACCAACGAAACGATCACCATAACCGGCACAGCCAGCGTCCTTGCGCGTCATAAGGACGTATACGGTCGCGTCTCCAGTCTTACTGTGGCTGGCCTCGGTGAGGCCGGAACTCCTCCCTATTATCTCGCGTATGCCTTTGACTCCGAGTCGCGTCTCGACACCGTCTCCAACGCGGTCTTCACGGCCACCTACGCCTACACGCCTGACGGCTGGGATGCGGGACACACAATTTCGCTGACCAACGGAATAGGCCTCACCCGCGCACTCATCCGCGATTTATATCGACGCGGCTTGATTAAGACCATCACCAACAGCGTAGACAACGTAGCGGTGAACCCGCTTGCCTACAGTTACGATCTGCTCAGCCGTGCCACCAGCCGAAATTCAGACACCTTCGGTTACAACGCTCGATCAGAAGTCACTGGTGTAAATTTGAATACTGTGGACTATGCCTACGCCTACGATAACATCGGGAACCACACGACTTCTTCCGTCAATTCCATCTCTACAACCTACACTGCCAACGCCCTCAATCAGTATTCCCAGATTTCCGTGCCTTCGGTGCCGTCCGTGGAAAACCTCTCCTATGACCACGACGGCAACCTGCTCACTAACGGCGTGTTCTCCTACACTTATGACGCAGAGAATCGCTTAACGTCGGCTTATTCTAACAGCGTCTGCGTCGTCTCCAACGCCTACGACTACATGAGCAGGCGCGTGGTGAAGTGGACACCGAGCCATACGCACACCTTCGTCTACGACGGGTGGTTGCCCATATTGGAGACCGTGGAGGCTGCAAGCGGCTCTACGACCAACCAGTACATTTGGGGAAAAGACCTATCCGGTTCCTTTCAGGGGGCTGGCGGCATCGGCGGACTCCTCGCCCTCAGCATCGACGGTGCCTTCTACTTCCCTTGCTTTGATAATAACGGGAACATTACGGCCTACGTCGATGAATCCGGCTCCGTCGTCGCCTCCTACGCATACGACGCTTTCGGTGAGACAATCACCCAATCCGGTTCTATGTCCGAAGTTTTCGTCTTCCGATTTTCAACGAAGTACCTCGACGATGAAACCGGACTGTACTACTATGGCTACCGTTTCTACGACCCCCTTCTCCACCGCTGGATAAATCGAGACCCTATTGAGGAGCAAGGCGGGCTGAATATTTATGAGTTTTGCTGGAATAATGGGGTGAACCGATGGGATGTACTAGGTCGTTTGTCGTTACTCTGGCGTACCCCTAGATCCGACGAATGGCTTTTGATTGATAAAAACGCAAAAGCTATTGCTAAATCAGCCAGAGGTTTTATTGCTAACATCGAAGAGGTACTTGGCTACAATGTGCCTACGCTAACTGCTAGCGGTGACGATTCACTGAGACTGTATCAATTCGGTAAAGACTTATCGTTGGTGAATGGCAACTTAAAAATGCTTTTTGATTTTGAAAACAAGAAATGGCCAAAGGAGCGTATTGATACCATGCTCTCAGTTCGGAATAAACTTAATGCCATAACAAAAATCGAAGGATTTAGAAACTGGAAGGTCAGCAAGTGTTCGACAAAGGGATTACTTGGCTTGACCAACCAAGGTAGCGGCAATATTGGTCTTAATAAAGATCTTTTTGACTCCTCGGTAAATGGTCTTTATGGACTCCGAAATGTCATGGCGCACGAAGCAAGTCATCTCTTCGCATTGACTTTGGACAAATTTGTTTCGATATATAGTCCAAGGTTTGCTCCAAATTACGGGGATCTTCTGGAACTTGATTACGTTCAGTAGAGGTGTAAATGGCATATCATACAAGAAAACAAACAAAATGGTGCTGGGTTTTGCAGAAAAAGTGCCTTGTCTTTCCTGTTTGGACAACTGTTTATTGGCTTATCTTCTCTTTGTTTTTCATTATTCGGTATGATTGTTTCCGTGAAATTGGTCTTTTTTCAGTGTCATGGATCGGAATTCTGGGATATGGGCTAATGATTCAGGACGGTGTGTTTTTGATGTCATTTCCATTACTCGTATATCTTTTCATAAAGTATTGGGCAGTACTGTTCAAATTTCTTAGGTCTGGCGGGAGGAAGGCTTTACTTGGAATTGGGTTTCATCTCCTTGGAGGAGGCTTTCTTTTTTTTAGGTATAATGGATATGAAAACCGACCTGACTTTGGCGTGGCGATTGCTATTATTCCTCCGTTGTCAATGTTTTTTTATCTTGCAGGTTTCACAATTTTGCATAAGTTCTTTGCACAACATAATGATGACGAAACACGAAAGCCTGATTGAGACTAGGTACTGGATTATATTATTCTTGGTTATTAAGAACAGGACAGGTTGATTCTTCTGCAGGTTCGCCCTAACTCTTTTACCCATATCCCTACAAAACTGAAATGTCAATCAGAACACATCATGAGGCAATCAAAAATGAAGATTGAAAGAACTATCATGAAAATTGAATACATGTTTCTATTCCTAATATATGTTATTCCCTTCGTAATTTATGGATGCTTCCAAGAAAAATCCCAAACATCGCAATATTTGATTTCTGAAGGATCCTTTTTTTCAATTACAAATGATGCATGTTGTTCTGATTTTGATGCTCTGAAGATTTCCTCACAAAACGAACTTGAAACTTTCACTAACCAGTGCAATCACGAGAAGATTCTTATGTATTTGAAGGATTTAACAAATCTAACATTTACGGCGTCATTTATATACATAACACGAGATTCTTTGCTCCAAGAAATAAGTGTAGTTCCGAGGATGAATGTGCGTGCAGCACGGCTAGAAAAATCCGATAACTCTGGCCTTGGGATCTATATTGTAATCGGAGATCTAAGTTCAGTAATCAAGCCTACAGCGTATTGAAAGCAAGAGACAGACATCGATAATGTTCAACTTTGACTACATCCGAATCGTTCGAATACAACGTTTTTTACGCCTTGCCGTAGAGTCGAATGTCGTCGCTGGTTACACCTATTCCCGTCCGCCCCTTGGCATTGCGACCAACGAAACCGTTTCGTTTGCTGGAGTCTCTCACGACATTGTACGTGGACTTGACGAGTATCAACGCTTGCGGCAACTGACGGTTGACGGACAAGATTCAGCCACCTATTCCTACGATGTCGAGAACTGTCTCTCGGCAGTTTCGAATGCCGCCTTCTCCGTTGATTACCATTATACTTCCGAAGGGTATGAAGCAGGCTATTCGGTGACATTGACCAACGGAATAGTCCTCTCCCGCGCACTCACCCACGACTTGTATCGGCGCGGCTTGATTAAAACCATCACTAACACCGTAGACGGCGTAGCAGTGAACCCACTTGCCTACAGCTACGATCTGCTCAACCGTGCCACGAGCCGTAACACCGACAGCTTCGGTTATAATGCACGGTCTGAGGTGGCATCAGCATCTATCC
>CAZUAY010000263.1:0-5587 GCA_964618405.1 uncultured Lentisphaerales bacterium | reverse complement strand
AATGGCACTTTTGTTAATGGCGTCCGAATTGCCAGCGCTTTCTTGAACCCAGGTGCAGAACTCGTCATCGGCAACACCAAAATTGTTTTCTGTCCCCTTGAAGAAGCACGCGAGCTCCAGATCAGTCCCTCGGACACCTTCGGAATCGCCGTTGGGCACAGTGTTGCGATGCGACGCGTATTCTACATCGCCGAGACGTATGCTCCGACGGATGCTCCAATCCTGATTACGGGCGAAACCGGCACGGGCAAAGAAATCATTGCGGAAGAAATCCATCGACACAGCCCGCGGGCTTTGAAACCCTTCGTCGTGATCGACTGCGCCGCACTGGCCAAAGACCTCATCGAGAGCGAGCTGTTCGGACACGTGAAAGGGGCGTTCACCGGTGCTGCATCCGATAGGCCTGGCGCATTCGAGCATGCGAATGGTGGCACGGTGTTTCTCGATGAAATCGGTGACCTCGCACCTGAGCTCCAACCGAAGTTGCTCCGCGTGCTGGAGAAGCGTGAAATCCGTCGTGTCGGTACGAATGCGATCCAGAAGATTGATGTTCGCATCATCTGCGCGACGAATCGTCGCATGGATCTCGAAGTTAATGAAGGTCGCTTCCGTGAAGATCTTTTTTATCGTCTTTGCGTCGTAAATCTCGAACTTCCGCCGCTGCGCCGTCGCAAAGAAGATATCCCGCTGCTCGCACGCAAGTTTGTGAGCGATCTTCATGGCGCCGATGCTCTCGATGACATTGCGGACTTCGACGCCTCGATGGAAGTGCTCCGTCGCCATGAATGGCCCGGCAACGTGCGTGAACTTCGCAACCTCATCGACCGTGCGTTCTACAGCCCCTCGCGCCCCATCGACCTTACCGCTTGCTTGAACCTCGGTCGTCTCGGACGCATTTCGGATAAGCGAGCCGAATCGGCACTTGAATTCCTGAAGGACGAGGACACGATTGGCGTGCGTCCGTTCAAGGAAGAGAAGGCAAGTCTCGTCGATGACTTTGAGCGTAAGTATATCCTCAAGTTGCTGAAGCGTAACGAGGGTAATGTCTCGAAGTCCGCACGCGAGGCGGGCATTGAGCGCGCCTATCTTCAACGTCTGATCAAAAAATTCGCTATCGAACCCTAGTTGTTTTCGCGTATGGCACGATTGCCTCAATTCAAGGCCTGGTTTACGAAGTGGAAGGGTGGTGACTCTGCCACCAAACGCGATGGTGCTGAGCGCAATGCTGAATGCGCTGGCACCCGCGAGATGTCCGAATCGGAAAGGATAGGTCTTTGGGGTGAGCAGATCGCCGCTGATGCTTTGGCTCAAAAGGGAATGAAGATTGTAGGGAGACGTGTAAAGGTACTTCGCGACGAAATCGATATTGTTGCGCTGTGTTCAATCCGCGGGACGGAGATGCTTGTTTTCGTCGAGGTCAAGACGCGCGGATCGCTGCGTTACGGTGGGGGACGAGCAGCGATGGATAAGCGCAAGCGGCACGCACTTTGCCGTGCGGCGGCGCATTATCTCCGGAAACTACCGAAGACCCCGTTTCGGTTTGATCTCGTGGAAGTTATTGGGTCGATTGATTCTCCCAAACCACCGCTTGTTCGGCATTACGAAAATGCCTTTCCCATGGAGTTACGTTATCTCCATACGGGACTCCACCGGTAGGAATGATTGCAAAGAGTTGCCATTGGCAACCACTCGGGATGGGTTAAGTTCTACGCTTTGAATACTATCAATCATGTGCTATAATACTAATCCGTTCAGACTAAACCATCACAAAAGGAAGCTATATGCAAACCCTGTTTAAAAGTTTATTTAACCTGTTAACCCTGTGCTTTCTGACGGGATTCGCTTCAACGAAAGCCGTCGCGGAGCGAGTGGCTGATCCACAACCGTCCGAAGCGGAAGCGGCCGGCTGGACTTTGTTTTTTGAAGACACGTTTGATCGCGAGACGCTCGGTGAGGATTGGAAGGTGCTGGACGGCGACTGGAAGCTTGTCGATGGCGCGTTGCTAGGCAGCGGAACGCTGATCTCTGCCAACGGCATTCCAGGGAAAGATCCGCCGGGCTTCCTGCGCATGGAATTTGAAGCAATAAGCGCTGTACGCCCGATCATTTTCTTCCCCAACAAGCCGAAGCCTAAGGTGTCGTTGGGCGACTTGAGTTCGTTCCTGAATGTCCAGCCGCCGGAAAGTGGCAAATCACCCCTCACGAGCGGCTACTTCTTTCAATTCGGCGGAATGCTCAATACGGCCCACCGGATCACGCGCACTGGTTCCGAAATTGCGGGCGATCGAGACATCAAAAAAACCATTGATCAGGACTCCATCCATCATGTCATCGTCGAAAACGATCAGGGCAAATTGCGCATGACGGTCGATGGAGTTAAACTCCTCGAAGTCCCAGAAAAAATATCCATCATGGGCACAGGCTTTGATCGCGTAGGCTTCTATTTTTACACGGCCTATAAGGTGAATTGGGTCAAGGTTTATGTCAAGCGCTTGCCCGACGGCTTGGACATGGACTGACCCCAACCATGCCACTAAAAATAGCCGTCATTGCTGATACGCATCTGTCCAACGTGCCGAATACGGCTCAAAAGGCAGCGTTTGATTTTGCCCTGAAGCGACTGCAATCGGACAAGCCGGACATCGTGCTTTTTCTGGGAGACGTCACCGCGGCGGGAACGTTGGAGCCGGCCGACTACGTCCGTACACGGCTTGACGAGAGCGGCCTGTGCTTCAGGATGATTCCCGGTAATTCAGATGAGCGTACACCTGCACTTTGTGCAGCAGTTGCCGAAAGATTAACGGTTGCTTCGCTATTCTACAGCGACGAACATGTTGTATGCTTACTTGACTTTCAGGGTGACGAACTCAGTCCCGAAGGGATAGCGCGCCTGAAGGCACTCGTGGAAGCGCAAGAAACTCGCAGAATCATTATCGGCTCTCATTATCCACTATCTGCCTGCATGGAAAACCCTTATCTACAGGCGCTGATACAAGCCGAGAAGATTTCTTTGTTTATCGCAGGTCACAAACATCGCGACCAAAACCATAAGATTGGCAAGATGTCTGTGCATACGGTACGGGGTCTTGATCCCGATAAAGCCATCGGAGGCCCGCCCACGGTTACTCTGTTTGAATTCAAAGATCAGGAGTGGAAGACTGAAGACATTCCTTTTGAGGAGGGAACGGTAGCAAAGTGGTCGCCTTCAATGCGTCAAGAGTTTATCGACCATCTCGGTTTCTCCTGTATGTCGAAATCGCTAGAAGGGTTGCACTACGCATCCCTTCATGACGTACGATGCGTGGAATTAAGGGCGCCGAAAGTTTTGTCTGTACCGCGAGAAGAACTCCTCAGTGCGGTCAAGTTCTGGCGCAACTCCGGCGGGCGGTATCTTTCCATGCACATGCCTGATCTTAGCTACGACACTGAGACTGCTGAAATCACGGGCATCCAGACCTTCCGAGAAACCGTTTTACTTGCCCTCGCTCTAGAGGTCGATCACATGGTGCTTCATGTGCCTCGCGTTTCAGTAGACCAAATGCAGCCTACGAGCGAAATGTGGGTAAATTTTGCCGAAACTTTCCTTGAACTGTGTACGGAACCTATGGAAAGAGGAATCGTTCTCGGAGTCGAAAACCTTCACATGAGAACGAACGAGGCGTGTGATGGCTCGCGTGGCTTCGGCTACCTCCCAGAGGAATGCCTTGAATGGATTGCGTATCTTCGCAAGAGAAGCGATTACGCACACATTGGAATCCATCTGGACATAGGACATGCCAGAAACAATCCCCCTTTTTCTAAAAAGCTCAGTGTGGGTCAATGGTATGCACTTCTAGGCAAAGAGGTTGTCGGCTATCATCTTCATCAAGTACTATCGATGAATGGCATGAAGAATCATAACCCGATAACGGACGTCTATGGCCCCATTATTTCCATGAGCTCATTTTTCTGGGGATGGGCCACACGCGGTCTTTGTCGTGTGCCCATGTTCCTTGAAATACGAAGTGCCAACCTCGAGGAAACTTTTGACAGCCTGCAGTACATCCGCCAGCACGTCATGACGTCTTCATCTCGGTCATCTTGACTGGCGGCAGGTTTTTGATCAGCGACTCAACGCGGACGGGTTGTCCGGTCTGCATGCTCTTGTTCGCCGCCACGCCGGTTAGAATGCTCAAGGCACCCGAGCTCACGTCTGCAGCGCGCAGGTACGGATCGAGGGGTGGATTCTTAGAGAAGACATCGACCAACAGTGGATCGTCGCCTCCACCATGCCCACCTTTGACCACATTAACCTCGACCTCGTAGGCTGGTTTAAAGTGTGGATAAATGCGGATATGCGTTCCGCTAGGGATCGTCTCGCCTGGCACGCTGCCATCGCCACTGATGTAGACGCTTTCGACACAGTCGTGTTCCAAACGCCCCTTGGTGCCGTTAAAAGAAATCTGGTAGCCTTCCCATGGCATGAACGCATTGAGGGAATAGCTCATAAAAGCACCGGTATCGTAGCGTACAACCAAATTCATCGTGTCTTCAATATCCATCGGCTTTCCGAACACGCAGCGATCCCGAATGTATCCATCGTATTGCTCATAGTTCCGATAAAGAAATTTCATGCCACCTTGCTCCACATCAACGTAGAACTTGCATTTCTGCTTATGAGCGCAATCGAGACAGCGTTCGGCGTGACCCTCGAGGCCGTACTCCTCAACCATGCCACTTGCATCACCATAGAAGCTTCGCGCGCCCATGGCAAAAACCTCAACAGGTGAGGCCGAGAGCCACCAGTTGACCAAATCGAAATGGTGTGTTGCCTTGTGCACCATTAGCCCTCCCGAGTTTTCCTTCTCGCGATGCCACCGGCGAAAGTAGTCGGCACCATGGCGCGTGTTGAGGAGCCACTTAAAATCTACAGATAATATTCGCCCAATGGTGCCTTGCATCAGCAGATCTTTAACCTGCGTTCGCGGGGGTGAGTAACGGTAATTGAACGTGACACGCACCTGCCGACCCGTCTTACGCACCGTATCGACAATATTTTGACACTTGTTCTCATCGATGGTCATCGGCTTCTCGGTAATGACGTCGCAACCGAGCTCCATCGCACGAATAATATACGTGTCATGAGCGCTATCGCGCGTGGTGACGATCACCACATCTGGCTTCTGTTCACGAACCATGCGATCAAATGCCTCGGCAGGATAGGTCGGAATAGGTTGCGCTTGAAATTTTTCCTTGAGCTCTTGATTCGTGAAGTCCATTCGACCCGGATTGGTATCACACAAACCCACGAGTTCCGCCTCCTCTGGGAAGCGTTCGAAAATAGCGCTCGAGTACATCAATGAACGCCCGCCAGTACCGACTAAAACATACCGTTTCTTTACATCTTTCATAATGATCCCATTCCCTGTTCACAGCGTCTACCCAATTCTACCAAAATCCGCGCGCCGGACGCGAACCCACGAGCCAGATAAAGCGGACCCGTTCCATGTAAGCGAGATTATGTTTTTTCCCCCAAAAATGCAAGTGTTAAATGTAATCGGTCAGTGACGGAGGGTGCCCCCGTCACTGACCGATTACAGTCGCTAGT
>CAZUAY010000262.1:0-5589 GCA_964618405.1 uncultured Lentisphaerales bacterium | reverse complement strand
ACAAAGAAACGGGGCCTGGGGTGTCCCCAGCGGAAACTCCGCACTCCGCACTACGTACTACTCACTCTCTTCAGCCTCGCAACTCGCTACTTCTCCCCTGTGGCTGGCCTCGCTGAAGCCGACTCCGTTCGCGGTCACCGACCGCAACGACAGAGTGCGGAGAGGATGCCGCTTCTGCAAGAGCTCCACTGGGTAATTAGATATTCCGTGTTGGCTGCTGGACATTATCCTTGCCAAAGCTCAGCGACGCCTTTTCGGGCAGGTTTTAGACCGGTGAAAGCTTCTGACCTTCAGGCGTATCTTTGACAATCCAGCCCATCGTAGCGATCTCGTTTCGGATGCGATCAGACTCCGCCCACTGTTTCGTTGCTCGTGCCTGCTTCCGCAATTCTAGAAGTGCTTCAACCTCGGACGATACACTTGCCTCGGCACGTTTTAAGACATTCAAAACGGTGTCCATGGCATCAATCGTTTTGAGGATGTGAGCCGCTGACAACGCGTCTAACGTGCCTGCTGCGGCGTCCTTATTCCCATGATTAACCAACATGTGTACGGCAGCTAGTGCTTCTGCCATGTTTAAGTCGGAATCTAGCGCAGCTCCAAAGACGGCAAGTGATTTCGAAACCCATTCTGGAGCATCGCCTTCTGGAACAGCGCCACCAGCCTTCTCCTTGGTTAAAGAAACAAACTCATCGATTCTTGACAAAGTCGAACGTGCGCCAGCAAGAGCGTCGAACGTAAAATTTAATGGCTGCCGGTAATGGCCGCAGAGAAGCACATAGCGAATTTCACGACCTGTATATCCTTTATCGAGGAGATCACGGAGCGTGTAAAAATTTCCTGCCGATTTCGACATCTTTTCGCCGTTGACTCGCAAATGGGCGCAATGCAGCCAGGTATGAACAAACGGCTTTCCCGTTGCGCCTTCGGCTTGCGCAATCTCATTCTCATGGTGTGGGAATAAGTTATCGATACCGCCTGTGTGGATATCGAAACTCTCACCGAGATATTTCATAGACATGGCAGAGCACTCAATATGCCAGCCTGGACGTCCTCTACCCCAAGGTGAATCCCATGCGATATCGCCATCCTTTTCGTCCCAAGCCTTCCACACGGCAAAATCGCCAACAGCTTCTTTCTCGTACTCGTCATTCGAGATTCGAACGCCGGAACGCATGCCTTCTCGGTCGAGGCGCGCCAACTTGCCGTATTCTTTGAACTTCGAGACGCTGAAATAGACAGACTTGTCATCCGATTGATAGGCCAACCCATTTTCAAAAAGCTTTTCAATGAGGCAAATCATCTCGGCAATATGATCCGTTGCGGCTGGGTAATATTCCGCTTCTTCAATTCCGAGAGCCTTCAAATCGGCAAAAAAGGCGTCCTTAAATTTTTGGGTAAAGTCCGTCAACGGCACACCTTCCGCTATCGCACCCTTGATGGTCTTGTCGTCAATATCGGTCAGGTTCATCACCTGCGTAACCTCAAAGCCATGAAATTTTAAGGAACGGCGGAGGATATCTTCAAACATGTAGGCGCGGAAATTCCCGATGTGCGCAAAGTTATAGACGGTAGGCCCGCATGTGTACAACCCAACTTTTCCGGGAACAAGCGGTTTAAATTCCTCTTCGGTACGAGTCAGTGAATTATAAAACTTCATAACGTAATCAGTGGTGCGGGGTCATCCCCAGCTCTGGAAAATTAATCGCGTTCAACCGTTGCAACTGCCTGAGAGGCGATACCTTCTCTTCGGCCGATGGCGCCCATGCCTTCCACCGTCGTCGCTTTTACAGAAACCGCATCCATGGCCACGCCTAACGCAGTAGCCAACCGGCTTCGCATCGTGCTAATATGCGGTGCCAACTTCGGAACCTCACAGATAATCGTAACATCGACATTGACAACACGCCATTTCGATACGGCAAGGAAATCGATAACAGCCTCAAGCAATTTCATGCTATCAGCATCCTTCCACTTCGCCTCTGTGGCTGGGAATAGCGTGCCAATATCGCCCGCCGCCACTGCTCCGAGAAGCGCGTCCATCAAGGCATGAACAGCGACATCGGCATCGGAGTGACCGAGGAGCCCAAATTCGTGGGGAATTACTACACCGCCGAGAACAAGTTTTCGGCCTGCAACAAGGCGGTGAGCGTCATAACCGATGCCAGTCCTAATCATGGAGCAAGCCATTAGTTGACCATGATCTGAACAAACCAGACAATGAGACCAATAGCGAGAAGGCTAAGGACTACGATTCCTACGAGCCAGAGTTTGCCATGCGCAGATTTTTTCCTAAATTGCGCGGGCATGACTTTGACTGTTCGAGATGTCGATGAGAGAGGTTCGATCTTCATCCCTGCCGACTCCTCGGAAACTGGAGGCGCAGCTGGAATGGAAGTGAGATTCGGATTCTTGCCTTTACGGCCAGAACCCTGTGGAACGTCTTCCCCTTCAAGCGATACGGTAAAATCCCCGAAGGACAATTTGTCGCCGCGAAACACCTTTTCTTCGGAGACGATGACGCCATTGACCCGGGTGCCATTGGTTGATCCCAAATCGCGAATAATATAGCAACCTTCGCTCTTCGTAATAGAACCGTGGCGTCCCGATACCGATCCAGACGGAATTACCACATTGGCGTGCTCTGGCGAGCGCCCCAGAATTGCTTCCTCGTTTGCGGGAAGCTCTACACGGAAGGCGGCTTCATCGCCTTCCGCTTTTGCAATTAAATAAGCCATTTTATGCCTTTGATGTATCCACCATTTTTCAAGCTAAAACAGCATTATTGTGCCCACTCGGGCACCTCTTTCGGTTGCGCCTGCATGGGGTCAGAAACCACCGGTGCCTCAAGATTTTCAATCTGAGCCGCATCGCGTAGCCCTTCAATAAATTCGCTTCGGATTTTGTTAGCAGACTCTTTGACCATGGATTCTGCGATCTGCTCCTTCACATCGTCGAATTTTATCTCGCCAGCTTCCTTCTTCGAGTCCACCTTGATGATGTGGTAGCCGAACTGAGTTTTGACAACGGGGCCAACCTCGCCAATCTTCTGAGTGAATGCGGCTTCTTCGAACTCTTTCACCATCTGGCCGCGACCAAACTCTCCAAGACTTCCACCCTCGGCTTTGCTCGGGCAGTCTGAACTTTCTTTCGCCACTTCGGCGAAATCTGCGCCCTCAAGGAGCTTAATGCGAATCGCATCGATTTTTTTCTTGGCATCCTCGTCCTTGGTGTCTTCATCAACCTTAATTAGGACATGGGAAGCTTCGACGCTTTCGGGGGTTTTAACGGACTCTGGATTTGCCTCCACAACTTGATCAAATCTTGCCTTCACTTCTTCGTCCGTTGGCTCAGGAAGAGCGGCGATCTTGGAATTGAGAAGTTTTTCGATCCGAATATTTTTGTTGAAAAATTCTAAGAACTTTTCAAGGGGCATGTTAGACTCCTCTGCAACCTGTTCGTAAGTGGACTTTCCTCCTGTTACCTTAGCAAAAAAATCGTCGCGCTCTTTATCGGTTACGTCAATCGACTCCTTATCGCATTCTCGCTCAAGAATCGCCTGCATCACCAACTGCTGGATGACGCTTTTACGGATGCTCGCTTTGGCCTCAGCTTCATCGTCTGGTTGAATCATCTTTTGATTTGCTTTAAAGACGGCAGCGGCCATTTCATCTACGTCGGAAGTCATGATTTTAATGGTCTTGTCGATGAGGACGGAAACACCCTCAAGTTCTTTGGCAGGAACTGCCGCAGCGGGTACTGCAGTCGTCAGGGCAATGGGTTCCGCGATTGACTTGGCCTCGGCGTCGCAATCCGCTGTTGGGCAAGCATCACCCTCAGCATACGCGTTGATCGCAAGAAGAACTCCTAGAGTTCCAAAAATAAATGCGTTCGAAATTCTTGATTTTTTCATCTTAACCTTTTTCCTAGATAATGTGTTTGTGAGTTTTTTTAACACGAGTAGGGAATTCTCTACTATTTCATGCTCAAGGTCAAGCTCGTTATTTAAAACGCCTGTAATCGGGCAGTCAACGGGGGTTCCCCCGTCACAGACCGATTACAAAATTCAGGTAAACTCCGGATTATCGGGAGCCCAAGGTATCTTGCTTTCCGAAACCAAGAACATCTCAAAAGCGCCGGAAAGCTCGGCCAGACTTGCGCGTGCTACGGCGGTCAGTTTGATCTCGGTCTCCTGCGAAGTCATCGCCCGCTCCGCACCCTCGATGATGTTCTGTCGGCCCGACCGTGCTGCACCGTTCATCTGGCCGTTTGTCTTGCCAAGCGGATCCACTTTGAACGAAAGGAAACGCTTGCAGAAGCGTAAGCGGTCTCCAGTTGGATGACCGACGCCAACATAAACGACCGCAATTTGTGAAAACCACCGCTTTTGCCGTAGATTGATTTCATCGCTGTTACTCCAGATTGGCGGCATTATAAACCCAAAGGCTCTCGTGAGTCAAAGCCTCTTTCCCAACCTGCGTCAAAGCATCAAAGCATCAAGTTGTCAAATCTGCCCGAGAACCGCTGCGCTGAAAATGGGCGGGTGACGCTTTGACCCTTTGTTACTTTTGACGCTGGCGAAAGCTCCGCAACAGCTCGCGCAAAGCTTCGCCTCTTCGGCTGAGGGGCGTCCCCGCCCCGGGTTAATTCCCTTTCCGGCTGAGGGGCGTCCCCGCCCCGGGTTGATTCCAACCTGCGTCAAAGCGTCAAAGCATCAAGGTGTCAAACCTGCCCGCGAACCGCTACGCTGATGATGGGCGAATGACGCTTTGACCCTTTGTTACTTTGACGCTGGTGAAAGCTCCGAAACAGCTCGTGCGAAGCTTCCGCTCTCCCGCCGAGGGGCGTCCCCACCCCGGGTTGGTTCCAACCTGCGTCAAAGCGTCAAAGCATCAAGGTGTCAAACCTGCCCGAGAACCGCTGCGCTGATAATGGGCGGGTGACGCTTTGACTCTTTGTTACTTTGACGCTGGTGGGCTCCGCGCTGGTGCTTTGCGCCATTACGCGATATTTCCAGCCCTTTTTTCTTCCGCTGGGCGCGTTCCTTTGCATTCGGGATATCGCGAACATCCCCAAAACGACTGCCCTGGCGACTTCCCACCGTGGGCTTTTCGCAAGCGCATGGTGCCACCGCAATCAGGACACTTCGGAGCGTCTTCCGTCGCGTTTGCTGGCACACCATCGCGAGCCTCCAGGCGAACGGCCGTCATGCGCTCGCGGAAACCACCGCTTTCGCGGAACGCCTCTTCAAGTGTCTTCAATTGTCTATAGAGTTGAATCATTGCACCACGAATGATCACGATCATCGCATTGGCCACAATGTGCGAGTCCTCAGAATCGAGCCATTGACCGTATTTGACCCGCTCCTTTAACAATTGCTGAACGAAATCATGAAGCGTCACCTCTTCCTGCTCAAAGGTATCGAGCCGAATGTTGGCCACCGCGACGAACTCCGGATTATCAGGAGCCCAAGGGATTTCATTGTCGGCGACAAGGAACATCTCAAAATCGCCGGAAAGCTCGGCCAGACTTGCACGTGCTACATCGGTCAGTTTGATCTCGGTCTCCTGCGAAGTCATCGCCCGCTCC
>CAZUAY010000261.1:0-5630 GCA_964618405.1 uncultured Lentisphaerales bacterium | reverse complement strand
GGCCCCCCCCCCCCCGTCACTGACCGATTACCAAAAAATTTAAGAATTATCTTGCTATTGCGGCAAAATCGCGCTATGGTCAAAGGTTTTCACAAACACTTGCCAAAAAACCGGTAAAAGCAAATCCAATTACAAATCATGCGATTTCTTCTCTACAATATCAGATATGCCACAGGCCGCCGTACCCGTTATGGCTGGATGGACATGTTGCGTCGTACTGATGATCATTTCGAAACCATCAGCCATTTCATCCGTGAGTTGAATCCGGACGTGGTCGGACTGGTTGAGACCGACAACGGTTCTTTTCGAACTCACAAGCGGCCGCAACCAGAGCGCCTAGCAGCGCTCATCGGCCACAATCACAGCTTTGGGATCAAATATAAGCAGCACGGTCTGTTGCGTCATGCACCTGTCCTGAGCAGTCAAGGTAACGCCTTTTTAACCAAGGATGCGGTGCAACGAGAAACATTCCATTATTTTGAACACGGTTTCAAACGTCTTGTCATTGAGCTGGAGATGGAACAGGCCAATCTCTTTTTGGTACATCTTTCCCTGCGTGCACACGTTCGCAGGCGCCAGCTTTTGCATCTGCAGCAATTGGTTCGTAACGCACAAAAACCCTGCATCGTGGCTGGCGACTTCAATGCACTGCTCGGGCCCGAAGAAATCACAGAATTTCTCGCAAACGCGGGTCTGAAAAAGTCTAACCCTGAAGATCTTCCCACCTACCCAAGTTGGCGTCCCAGTCGCGTCTTGGACTTCGTCTGCTATACGCCGAACATCAAGCTTACGGCTTTCACCCTGCCGCAAGTCACCTTCTCAGATCATCTACCGCTGATCTGCGACTTTGAAATGCCCGCCTAAACACCCTGTTTTCTTGCAGACGGCTTGCTCGCCACGATACCGCTAGGAGCTTCGTCTTGAGTCCGATTGAGTCATCGCTCGATAAAAGAATCATGCTGCAACAAGGGCAACGATAAGGAAGATAAATTCCATCGGACTATCCTGTACATCGATGCGATTTTTTAATCTAAACAAATCAAATCCGTGCTATGAATAAAATTAAACTGGGTATCAGCTCCTGCTTGCTTGGCCAACCGGTCCGCTTTGACGGCCAGCATAAACTCGACAATTTCCTGCGCGACACACTCGATGAGTATGTCGAGTATGTGCCGGTCTGTCCTGAAGTTGAGGTGGGGCTTGGAACACCCCGCGAGGCGATGCATCTCTTCGGCGATCCACAAGATCCGCAACTGCTCACGGTAAAAACGAACGTCGATCTTACGGGTCGAATGAAAGCCTGGGCCCGAAAACGCGTTCAAGAACTGGAAGCGGAAAATCTCTGCGGCTACATTTTTAAAAGCAATTCGCCCAGCAGTGGCATGGAACGGGTAAAAGTTTATAACGCAAAGGGCGTACCGTCAAAAAATGGTGTCGGTCTCTTTGCCGCCGCGTTTATGGCGCACTTTCCCCTACTCCCCGTTGAAGAAGAAGGTCGTCTTCACGATCCTGACCTACGAGAAAATTTCATCGAGCGTATTTTTACGCTCCAGCGTTGGCGCGAGATGCTGGCCAAAGGAAAGAAGCAGCGCGATCTTATTGCGTTCCATGCGCAGCACAAATATCTATTACACGCCCATTCGGAAGCTCATGCGAGGCAAATGGGGAAAATCGTGGCGCAAGCCACTGACCTCACGCCTAAAGAGCAATTCACGCAATACGAAACGCTCCTGCTCAAAGCCATGGGACTGAAAGCCACACGGAGCAAACATGTCAACGTGCTCCAGCACATGCTCGGCTATTTTAAGCAGGATTTGTCAGCCGACGAAAAGCAAGAAATGCTCGAAATTTTGGATCAGTACGCTGCCGGTACGCTGCCACTGATCGTCCCTATTACCTTGACCAAGCATTTTGTGCGCAAATACGCCAAAGCCTATCTCGCCGACCAAGTCTATCTCAACCCTCATCCGCTTGAATTACAACTGCGCAATCACGGGTAAGCCTACACGCCATAAGTTTCGTGCTTCGAATCGCGCCCCATCAGCAGTGAGACGGCATCACGCGCCGTCATCGCGCCATCTAGCACCGCATCAACATTTTCGCAAATGGGCATCTCAACTCCCATTTCCTTCGCAAGCTGTACCACGATCCGGCAATTCCAAACCCCTTCAGCCACCTGCTTCATCCCGGCCTGAATTGCCTCTAGCGTTTCGCCGCGTCCTAGCCTTTCACCAACGCTTCTGTTTCGGCTATGTCGACTCGTACACGTCACCACGAGGTCGCCAAGACCGCTAAGCCCGGCAAAGGTCTCGGGCTGTCCGCCCATGGCCGCGCCGAGACGCGCCATTTCTGAAAGTCCCCGCGTAATCAGTGCCGCTCGCGAGTTGTCGCCGAAGCCGAGACCGTCGCTCATACCCACAGCCAACGCCAACACGTTCTTGACGGCACCTCCGAGTTCAACGCCAAGCGTATCCGTCGACGTGTAAACTCTGAAACGGGATCCTGTAAAAATATCCTGCAGGCGACGTGCCAGCTCAAGGTCTTCTGAAGCGATAACGACGGCTGTAGGAATACCACGGGAAACCTCTTCCGCGTGGGAGGGTCCTGACAATGCCGCGACGTGCTTGCGCCCCAGAATGGCTGCCGCCGTTTCGGTTAAGCGCTTGCGCGTCTCCTCGGAAAACCCTTTGGCGACGCTGACCACATCGGCATCCGTCGGAATACGGCCAACAAACTTCTGACACACGTTCTGATAAAAATGAGAGGGCGTCGCCAGAACCACGAGATTCGCCGTGGCGACAGCCTCATCAACATCGCTCGTCCACTTGAGCCCCACTGGAAGTTTCACCCCAGGAAGGTATCGACTGTTTTCGCCCGATGCGCGCACCTCGGCGAGATAATCCTCAAACGGTCCCCAGATCGTAACGTGATGTCCCGCAGACAAGAGCAACATCCCCAAGGCAGTTCCCCAGCCTCCGTCACCTACAATGCAAACATTCAATTTTTTCGACATTTTAAATCTCCATTTCCGACCTATCGCAACTCACTTGCTTCGGAAGCGATTGGGCCAGATCTACACCGCGCACACCGCGCATCGCTTTCTTATTGCTTCTTTCGCTTGAAGCTGAATCGGTTTTCGTTTCCGTGTAACAAACGAACCATATTGGCCTTGTGCTTATAAACAATAAGAGCCGCAAGGATCGAGGCAACCGCTGGTACAAGATAGCGGGGTTCGCGGGAATTATCGAAGAACCAAACTCCTACTCCAACCGAAAATGCAGCAGCGATAGACGCGACGGAAACATAACGCGTCGGGACAAAGCTCACCAACCAGACTCCAAAACCAAGAAGTGCGGAATGCGGTGCCACGCCTATTGCGATGCCGAGCCCAGTCGCTACGCCCTTACCTCCTTTAAAATTTAAAAAAACCGGGAAAGAATGTCCGACAAGCACAAAGACGGCGCATGCCATTTCAGCGGCAAGCGGTGCCGACCCTTCAAGTCCCATGAGTAGCCACACGCCTTGCGGAATAACGCAGGTGGCAGCAATCCCTTTGAACACATCCAGCACAAAGGTCGCGACGCCCAGCTTCTTTCCAAATGTTCTAAAAACATTCGTAGCGCCAATATTGCCGCTACCGACCGTTCGGATATCGACGCCACGGGACAATCCCGCAAGATACCCAAAGGGAATTGATCCTACCAAATACGCCGCTGTTATCGCTAATAAATAGGGAATCATCATACGTTTTAAACCTCTAAGGCTTCGGCGACGTTAAGAAGGTGATCGTTCACGCGGCGAAACGCGATGAGCATGTCGGAATAGACGAGGCTCTTCACGGGCTCTTTACAGGAAACCATGAGCCGCTGAAGATGGCAATCGCGGTACTGCTTGGCGAGATCATCAATTGCTTTGTTATGCTGTGTCGCTTGCACCACACGCTCTTTCCGACCCTCTTTGATAATATCCATGATCTCGCGACAGTAAACACTAACCTTCTCACAGAGATCCACCACTTCGGCAATGGCGAGATCCGTAAGCGTCTCGTTGGCATTCCGGATCTTGAGATAGGCCTTGAGCGCGTTACGAATGTGGTCGCTGACCGACTCGAATTCATCCGCTTGCCGAATAACCCGACGTGCCGAATTGGCGATGGCATGGGTGACGTTGTCATGTAACAAGGCACTCACATACTCGGCGATCTCTTTCTGAGCAACATCCATATTCTCTTCGCCGCGAAAAATACCATCCTCAATCGCAGTATTGCGTTCATTCCCGAGAATCTTATGCAGGTCGGCAAGCATCTCCAGACAAGTATCGCCCATAACAAGCAGTTCCTTCTCTGCCTGAGCAATGGCGATCGGTGCACGCCCCAGCAAACGCTTATCGAGGTACTTCGGTTTGTAGCGCTCGGATTTCGCTTCTTCTTCGCGGACCGGGACAAGGAAGGTCACGATCTTGGCAAACAACCTCATAAACGGAAATAATATCAGCACGCAAGAAACGTTGAATCCTGTATGAACGCCGACAATCGCTATTTTCATATTCAACGGCCCAGCGGGATTCGCCGTGACCAGCCGAATCAGCCTCTCGCTGAGGGCAACGAATTGCGTATGGAATAGAATAACAAAAAAGACGCCAATCACGTTGAAAAGCGTGTGAGCCAGCGCTGCACGTATTGCATTGCGCGATGCCCCAATACAAGCCAACCCAGCCGTGATCGTAGTCCCGATGTTCGACCCCATAATGATCGCGATGGCCGTATCGAACCCAATCACCCCATTCATCGCCAACCCCATCACAATACCCAATACCGCGGCGGACGATTGAATAACTCCCGTAATAAGCGCACCAATCAAAACCGATTTTAGAAACCCTCCCATGGTCACAGCCGAGAACATTGCCAACGAATGATTCAGCGAATCCGTTGCGCCGAGAGGCTTGAACCCATCGGACATCAGTTGGAGCCCGAAAAATAGCATGCCGAGCCCCAGCACGGCCATGCCAATAAAATGTGTCCGATCCCGCTTCGCAAACAAATAAACAAAAGCTGAAAGTCCGATAATCATCGGTCCAAATTTCGCCACATTCAGCGTCAAGACCCAGAGCGAAATTGTCGTGCCCACGTTCGCGCCAAAAATAACACCGATCGCCTGCATCAGCGTCATCAAGCCGCTGTTGACAAAGCCGATCACCATGACCGTCGTGGCCGAACTCGACTGGACCAGCGCCGTAACCCCAACGCCGACAAGAATCGCAAGGAACCGATTGTCTGTCACCGCGCCGATCAAACGATTCAGTTTGTTGCCCGCCAGTGCCTGCATGCCGTCCGACAGCAGCTTCATCCCCAACAAGAAGATACCCAGTCCACCCAGGACCAGTTGCACCATTTTAAAGACATCCAATTCTACATCCATGTTCTAACTCCAGATTGAGCACACTTTTTGCTTTTTTTGGTTACCAACTTTACACAAAATCGTCTCAATTGTCCATCAAAGTAATTTCTCAAAGCGTAATCGGTCAGGCACAGGGGTAGGAGTTAAAAATATGTTGTGTGGAGGTGATGCCTAGAATCTGCTCTGCTGTGCTATCAACCCAGTTGTCGCAATAAGCGCGATGCGGTTTTAAAC
>CAZUAY010000260.1:0-5641 GCA_964618405.1 uncultured Lentisphaerales bacterium | reverse complement strand
CGATCAAGCACGAGTCAGCGTGGGGATGGCGGCGTAAGAGGGGGGAGTGTGGGGACGTCGCGCATCCACGGCTTGGCTCACTACTGACATAGGGGCAAGACAGCCCAAAAGCCCAAGAAGTTGTTGGCGTAGCTCGGCCAACCGTAGTAGCGAATGGCGGTACGGAAGTAGGGGCGGGGCAGCCCTAGCCTCGTCCTACGCGGTACGAGCCAGACGCCACCTCATGTGGGTCGGTTGCGCTGCCAGATGTGTTCCTACTAAACAGATAATTCAGCATGCTCATATTTCGCTCCATTCATTATGTCGAACGTTACAAGTCGTATGGTACCCTGCACCTGCTTATTTTGCGGATTCCATGGCATTTAGTACAAATGGACGCCACGTCCTTCCATTAAATCCACTCGATGGGTGCTTGATTCCGTAGACAAGACATGTTTGCCCATCGCGGAGATTGTATATCCAGGTTGCTTGTCGTGGTGCATCTGGAATCGCCTTGCCTGAACTTCTATTGAGGTTAGGGAGGCGATTGCACAATCGGTCTCCGAGGGCTAAGACGAACTGCGGTTTTAAAGAGTTAAGAACCTCATAAAAGGCATCGACACTGGAAGGCCAACTGTTTTCAGAAGGAGCGATTCTTGGGGCATCACCAGCGGATTCCTGGATATAATTATAAAATGCAAGAGACGACCAAAAGGAGTTCTTTTCTGTCAGAGAAGGTTTGTGACCAAGAAAAGTAATAGCAATGTGAGTCCAGAACGCTTTGGTGTATGTGCCGTCTAGCTGTTCTTGAATTAAATCGTTTGTAACTTCCCTCCATTCGTTAATGTCTCTATCACATTTCCATTGATAGTGTGATTCCCCGAGCACCAAGGTTCTTACACCATTGAAACCAACGTGATATTGTGTGCCTATCCACGGTAGAAATTTTACTGGGTTATTCATAATTCTTGACAAAGATTAGCGTTTTATCCCTTGCGGGGCAAAAGGGCCACGCAAATTTGTTGAGAGAAATGATAGCACAATGACAACGTCGGCGCAAGGGATAAAATGTTGTTGAACGGAATCGCGCTGGGGTCGTCGATACCGCTACGGGGTTTGAATGGCCTTTGGTGGGTTGTTCATTTGTGATACAGGTGCCGCCGACATGTGCGGCCGGACACTTCGCTCCCAGCGAGAGCCAGTGATGAAACGGAGATGGAGCCATGAAACTACGAAATGACTCCGCCGACAAGGGGGCTGGTAGCGGTTGTATGGCACGCCTTGTTCGCATCTTCTAATTTCTGTTGTAGCCGAACTGACGTGATAGCATGACGTTCTTCCAGTGGAACTCACGACCTAAGATTACACTATCAGGGGTATTGAAGGCAAACACCTCAAGGATTGAAAACTTGAAATTCGCCAGAGCGTAATCGATACCCTTTTCATTGATTGTCCGAACCAGTTCATCGTTCCATCCATGGCCAGTGTTGACGTAGCACGATAGCCGCGACCAAATCCCGGCGTCCCCGTATGCCGAACCCACGTAGGTCTTCCCGTTGCTTGTATCCATGATGAGGTAAACCCCCTTCACTGCCATCAGCGATGCCTTCCAGTCTTGCTTCTCACTATGCAAGATTGGACGAAGTATCGAGAAAGCGTGATTGATGGTTTCATAGCCGCAGAATCGCTCTCCATCATATCGCTGGGGTAAAACCTGTAAAACCTCAAAGGAATCAAGCTGACCCTCAAGATGAAATGCGCGTCCCCGTAGGCCTTGGTAGCGATAGAATCGACAAACAAGTCTCCCCTCCCACTTCGCGAACTCCTCGACCTCGTCGATAACGTAACGATCAGGCAAACGCTCCTTCACCTCAAAGACACCACCGAAAAGATAGGCGTTACTCATCGGGTAGAAGTCGATGAATGAGAAAATGAACTGTCTCGTCCAATCATTCTTATCACCTCTCCATTCATTCCATGCAATCCAGTTCGACCTGTTCTCAATGTATTCATTGAGAGGATGCACACCATCTTGGTTCGCGCACGCAAGGTGTAACTTGTATGCCGATGGATTGGGAATCGCGATGAGGTCAGTCAGCTTGATCGGAGTGGTCATAGCTTAGTCCATTGGTGCATTGAGCCTGATGGGCATCCAAGGGCGGAAGGGCTCCTGTCAGTCTTGACCAATGTGCCGCACTTCTTGCACTGGTAGTTCGTGTTCCCTACGGGGGCGATCTTCGTCCACTGGTGCATGGAACCCTTCGGGCAACCAAGTGACTTGGTGTTTTGGGGCTTTGAATCAGCGTTGCGCATTTCTTGCATTGGTAGTTGTCCATATTCTTGATGTTGTTGGTTGTTTTCTTTTTTTCTGCGGACGTCGAAAATCACACTTCGTGTGCCGCGCTCGCGCGGCACACGATAGTGTGCATTTTTCTTGTTGGCAGGTTCATGCTGGGATCAATTTGATTTTTGTCTCTCCTCGGTAGCGATACACTCGAACTTCTGAGATTGGTGTTACTGCTGCTCCAATCGTTGCTCCCAGAAGTGCTCCCAGACCAATAGCGGTTAGGGTCACAGGCAGGTTGAGCGTTGCCCCTGCAAGCTTGGCGAGAACGAGCCCCCAAGCGGCAACACCACCGCCAATTACGCCACCCACAAGTGCATGCTCTAAGTACTCCTTCAATTCGGCATGTCGAACAACAAGATCAATCTTGTCGTCACCGACACATGCATGAATGATCTTGAGAACTCGCTCTGGCGGCGCCGTCTCTTGTATTGTCAGTACGACCTCATGACCACTGGCGACCATGTCTTGGGTTCGCCTGGCGATTGTGTCCGATCGCATGCCCTTTGTTTGGATGGTCTGCATAGTATCTTTCCTTTCTGCCAACGTCTACCCGCACCGATTTATTCGGTGGCGGGGATTGTTAGCATAATGCACATTGGCGCAAAACTTCATTCTTTAATTATTGATTTTCGAGCATAATACATACTGATAAAAGTACCAATTATACCCAAGGAAATTTGCCAAGGCGGTGTTAGTGAAGAATATGGAGTTTCTAGAAGTACTTCTAAATATGTTGTAGTAGACAAAATTATCACCATCAATATTCCTAATAATGTGCAAACTGAAGCCTTTCTCGCTGGGGCTATTATGACGCCAATTATTATAAAATAATACGGTATAAAAATATACGGCGCGGCGTTGGCGACACTATAATAGATTTTATCAAACCCATCACCTGTGAATTTCTTTATAAGAAACACTGGTATTAACGTTATCCCCCACAGCATTAAAAGTGATAATAAATTACCGATAATAGATCCGACGAAAGCCACAGGCAAGACTGCAACCCATCTTAAAATTGAAGTGCTGTTGGGATTTTTCATACGATACCATTACAGCACCAATCGTCACCGTTATTACGGATGTCTTTTGCTATAAATAAGCGTGTTTCTGGATCATTTTCTTTCAGGAACCCGATACAATTAGCTCCATGACTAAGGAAACACGCATTTCTGTTATTTTGATCATGCCAGTCATTCAAGTTTTCAGTTTCACCGACATAAATACTTTTATAAACGCATCCACCATCTCCACGAACATCGCGTCTGACAATAATGTACACTGCACAAATATGCTCCATTTTATCACTCAATGAGTGAATGTTAAATGTGTATAATTTTTCGGATTTTCCGGAAAGTGAGTAATTTACTAACTTATTCATTATTTGTTCCTTTTTAATAATTCGCTGTAAAAAATAAATATTTATAAATTACTCTACAGGTCCTTTTCGGTTTACTTCAAAATACTGAATTAAATTGTAAGCAATGATGTCGAAATCTTTATCATCCTTATGATTTAGCACATAATCTAATGTGAATCCGAATGCAAGGGAAGATGCAGCAACAAAATGGCCACGGGCATATTGTCCAGCGCCAACCTCAATAAGCTGTGTGTAGACCTTATTGATTGTGTCTCGATTTGCGCCATGCTTTTGCAGAATCATGCTCAGTTCAGGATCTGATTCGCAAAGATCATACAGCTCCTCTTCGGCTTTGTCCATCTGAGTATAGTCAAAGGTTCTTGGTGAGACTTGATTCAAAATATTCTCAGGTGGTGTAAGTCGTAAAGATATGCATCGCAAGCGTTTTGATTTCTTTAGCGATCGAATTATGGTCCGAATCATCTTTTTGTTTCCTATGCTAACATATTGTTCTGCGTCACGCATATTGTGGGCGCGGCACCCGCCGTCCCAGCATATGCGTCAAAGAAATTGATATAAGTGTCTCGATTGCAATAAGTGGGAATGTTCACGTTGACGCATATGATGACTCCTCCATGAGGACTTGATATGCGTCAAGCGCTCGCTCGAATGCTGCTGGAACCGCTCAACACCTGTCTTTAGACCGTCCATCATTACAATCCTCCGCCTCATTTTTACCAACGTCCGCCGCCGCACCGATTCATGTCGAAGCATGTTCAAAACATGTCGAACTATAGCCCCGTCTTCATAGACTCGTCAAGCGAAAAGTTCGGGCGGATAAAAGTTTAGTAATTCCGCCTTCCACGTCCCACCGCTGATTTCAAAAACAAGGACTGATACCAGCCCTACCTCACCATTTTCCAACCGAACACCAACCACCCATAACCTAACCAACAGGAGACTACACATGAACAACAACAACCTACTCGACGTACTGACACGTCAAGGCGTGCTGATATCCGTGAACATACGCTTCTGGAGAGCCCAGAAGAAGCTGACTGCGCAGGACATTGGCATCGATCCCGACGATGTGACGGAGCGGCTAATCAGTCTGGGACACAAGCGTCTGCTGCCGAAGGAGGCGCTGGCACCCTTCGCACTGATCGAGTCCCGGGCGCATGCCATTGTGGATGCGGCGACGTTCCCGTTCCTCGGCGGCATCGGCCGCTTCCTGCCAAACACCAAGCTCAAGGAAGTGACTGAACGCTTGCACGAGCTGGAGGCAGAGTTCACCCAAGCGCGTAACAGCTTCCATGCACAGTACGAGAGGCTCCGAGTCTCTGCAATTCTGGAATGGCATGAGGCCGCCTCGAAGCTGACCCATGATCCAGATCGGGTTGTAGCCACCATCAATGCGGCATTCCCACTGGCTCAAAACATGGACAAATACTTCGGGTTTAGCACAAGCCTCTTCCAGATCAGCGTACCCCAGAGTCTGGAGACAGAGCTGGTTGCGGAGGGAGACCAGCAGGCCATCATCGACGCTCGCCGACAAGCCGCCGCCAGTGCAAGCGCACGTATCGCCGAAGGTGTCGAGACGTTCGTTCAGGATGCGGTTGCGTCGCTGCGCGAACAGACCGCGACGCTCTGTGACGAGATGCTTGTTTCGATGCGCGACGCGAAGGTGGGAGTTCATCAGAAGACGCTCAATCGGCTGGTGGATTTCATCGACCGGTTCAAGCAACTCAACTTCGCAGGGGATACGGAACTTGAGGCGCAGCTCAATACAGTCCGCCGTGAATTCCTCTCTCGTACTGCCGAGGAGTACCGCGACAGCACCCAGGCTCGCCATCGTCTCGATTCAGGCATCCGCGCCCTTGCTGATGAAGCCCGACACCTTGCGCAAAGCGATACGACGGAGATCGTCCAACGCTTTGGTCAGCTTGGAGTCCGTA
>CAZUAY010000259.1:0-5651 GCA_964618405.1 uncultured Lentisphaerales bacterium | reverse complement strand
GAGTACCCACGTAGTCGTTGGTTAGAATCGCGATGCGCGCTTCGGTTGAGGCGCGACTATCCCTTATATCCCTTATAACTAAAATGGGAATTCCGGCTGATACAACTTTCAGAGACTGAATCAAAAGACCTCAAAACGAAACCGAAGATGTCAAAACTAGGCACAAAGAAAATTTCCCAAAGCCTATGACGCCCTTCTTCAGGCCATGCCCATCAGCGCCTTCCTGTCCTCTGCGGAGACCGCTACGATCCTAGGTATCAGTCGCCAGGCGTTGCATAAGCATCGTCGAATTTCGAGAGGATTCATCTTCAAAACTTCTTTTGGTGGAAACCAGGTCTATCTGAAAAAATCCGTTAAACGTTTTCTTGAAAAGGCTGACGGCCGCTTCAAACTCATCACCTCCCATGCAGACACTGCCACAAAACGACCGCGAACCCAACGGCAGGAATCACAAGCAACTTCACTCTATGTCGCTGAGAGTCGATCTGGAGCAGTTTGATGTCTGCTCCTTCTTTCATCTCTTCTACCAGGTTTGAACGGCGGATTCAAGGGTAACGGCCAGCGTTGCGCGCACCCAGGCATAAGTGCTTTTCATGAAATCAAATTCTGGCCCAGATGAAATAAATTGCGCTTTCCCTTTCATGAGGAATCCGGCTCCAGGACCGTGCAATCCTTTTACCTTGCTACTGGCCATGGTAATGACAACATTCGGGTTTTGAGCAATGTTAGTCTCTGTTTTATGCATGTAACCTGCTGGAATGAAGAGTCGGCCATCCTCCGAAACTTTGAGGTAGCTATTCCATGTGTTTACCACGTGAATCCCATCTTCGCCTAACGTCGCAATGGATACAACGCCATCACTTTTCATGAGTTCTAATATTTTTTCTGTAATCATTTTATGTTTCTTTGGGTTGCTTGGGGCACTTTGACTGCTGATCTCTATTTCTGAAAATCAGCGTCATTAGGTTAAAGAATAGCATATTCTTTGGATCAGACGAAACCGAAAACGCATGTGGGGCGATTGAAAAATCGCCCCTGTGAACTATCGGGGTCTCAAAACTCGTAACTGCAACTAAAGAATCAGCATACAGTCGCCGTAGCTATAGAAGCGGTACTTCTCTTGAATGGCCTCGTGGTACGCCTTGAACACAAGTTCCCGGCCCGCAAGCGCACACACCATCATGAGCAGGGTCGAACACGGTAGATGAAAGTTGGTGAGCATGGCATCCACCGTCTTAAACTGATAGGGCGGGTAAATAAAAATTGAACTCCTCCCCTGCCCCGCATTCACAGAGCCGTCCGGATTCGCGCGAGTTTCGAGCGTACGCACGCTCGTGCTACCGACGGCAAAAAGGCGCTTCCCAGCGGCCTTGACTTTATCGACAGCCTGAGCAGTCGATTCCGATATTTCAAACCGTTCCTCGTCCATCACATGCTCTTCAATCACGTCAACCTTGACCGGACGAAATGTCCCGGGGCCCACATGCAAGGTAACAAAGGCTGTTTCGACTCCCTGGCTCCTAACCTTCCCGAGCAGCTCTTCCGAAAAATGTAGACCTGCTGTTGGCGCCGCAACAGCGCCCGTTTCACGCGCATAGACGGTCTGGTAACGCGCCTTGTCCACCTCGACCCGCGAATCGTGAGCGCTACGATGAATATAAGGCGGAACAGGCGGAACACCATGTTCCTCTAAAACCTGAAAGAGATCGCCAGCGCAGTCGATCTTCAGATCGATGCGTCCATCTGCGCTTTTGCCGATAACCTCCGCGCGAATCTTGCCATCGGCCAGAACCATGACCAGCCCCACCTTCGCCGGTCTCGAGCTGCGGCACAGCGCCGACCAGGCGCCTGGGTGGGCGAGCGAAGGCTCAACGAGAAGGATTTCGACCTTACCAGGGGTATCGCTCCAATTTCCGAACGCCCGTGCGGAAAACACGCGTGTATCGTTGAGGATCATTAAGTCGCCCGGTTCGAGGTACTCGCGAATATCAGCGATATGCCGGTGCTCAATCTGGCCTGTATCTCGATGCAAAACCAGCATTCTCGAGATGCCACGCTGCGGTGGAGGCACTTGCGCGATCAGTTCTTCTGGGAGTTGGTAGTCGAAATCTGAAGTTAACATGAGGGAGACCCGTCGATGAATAATCAAAAACCCTATAATATAGATTGGATACTAGGGAACAATCCGGCATGCATTTTGCTCACGACTCGAATCACAGTCAAAAACTCAGAGCATTGAAGAAGCCTAGTCGCTTCAACATAACGTGAACAACTTTTCCAACTCGGCACGTAAACTAGTCGTGCCGTGAATCAAGTTTCGGGTATACCCATAGGCCAATCTTTCCTGCTGAAAAGCTTGCCCGTCGGCACCCCCATAGCCGCCGTGTCCAAATTGTTGGCCAATATTATTTTCATCCGGCTTACTGACGGCATATCCCAAACCATGAGTCTTCCATTCGGCGAGTGAGGCTGGCAGTAGATCATCGGGTGCTAGGGTCATCGCAACCGCAGCACGAACCGTTTCTCGTTTCAATAGCCGGTTGCGTGATTCCGCATCGAGCAACAACGAATAATGTCGAGCAAGATCAACGGCATTCGAGATGCAATTAAAGCCAGGGAGGCAGGCTTTCTGGATTACGCGATTATTCATGATCTCCTCCAACGAATAATCCCAACAGGGAGGCTGTGCCGGAACTGGGGAGAGACCGGGACCGCGAATCAACCAAGCCACCCGCAGCAGATCGCGGTCGGGAACGCCAAAGAACAGGTCACGAATCCCAGCCGGATTATAGACCTCTTCTTCGAGAATTTTCGACAGACGTTTGCCAGTGACCCGCTGCGCCAGTTCACCGAGAAGCCACGTGTAGTTGATGGTCTGGTAGCGTGTGGCACGCCCAGGCGGAAATACGGGATGAGCGGTCGCCACTCGGGCACACATCACGTCCCAATCGGCGATTTGTTCAATCGTGTCGTAAGGCGTACGAATGCAGACGCCGGAACGGTGCTGAAGGATGTGACGCACGGTCGTTTCCTCTTTTCCGTTGCAGGCGTATTCGGGCCAGATTTCGCCGACCTTCTGATCGAGTTTGACAAGCCCTCGTTCTACCAGCCGCAGAAACGCCGTGGTAACGATCCCCTTGCCAGCCGAAAATATTGGAAAGAGCGACTGGGAATCAACGTGTTCGTTGTTCGCTCTGCCGGTTGTTCCAGCATAAGCATCAACCACCAGTTCACCGTCAATAAAAACAGCCACTTGACAGCCATTTTCTGTTCCATCAGCCACGGCACGGTCCAGCATCCGCTGAATGTTACCTTGCAATGAATGTACAGATTGTTTGGTCATAATTTAAAAACTCCTGCGTTTATTAGGGTGAAATTGTAACATATTTAGAAGCGGGTACAACGTCTAAATGTCGCCCCTTAAGGCATTGCATCTATAGGCCAGATCTACACGATAGCCAGCGGGATTCATCCTGCTTATCTTGTCCCTCTCTCTTCCACCACCTTCATCGCTGTGGCTCTTTTTTTAGTGCCCCACTCGCCACATACCAATACGCTGCCCCAATGAACACAGCACCGCCGATGATGTTGCCGAGCGTCACAGGGATGAGGTTGTGCGCATAGCCAGCCCAAGAGACTGCTAAGGGATCGTGGGGGATAAAAAGGCCAAGGCCTAACAGCGTCATATTGGCGATGCTATGTTCAAAACCGGATCCGATAAAGGCGAACAGGCACCAGAAGAGCAAGATGAGTTTCGCGGTATCATCTTTCGTACGACCTGCTGCCCAGACCGCCAAGCAGACCAGCATATTACAGAGAATGCCGCGAACGAACAGTTCGATCCAAGGCGTTTGCATTTTAGCGGCAGCCGTGATTAACACCAACTCGCCTCCAGGCGTGCCGCTCATAATTCCAGATACGGCAACGCCATAAGCCAACAAAAGCGAACCGGCAAGGTTTCCAAAATAGCAAACAAACCAGAGCCAAAGCGTGTCGCGCCACCTGACTTTTTTCGACAGGCTGGCAATCGTAAAAATCATGTTGTTGCCAGTAAAAAGTTCGGATCCAGCAAAAATTACCAATGCTAAGGCAATGCCGAAGGAAACCCCCATCAGAGCCTTCATCCCTGGATCGGCTGCAGCCTTGAGCGGCCCGCCAATCGCAAAGATGAGTATGATGGCAAATCCAATGTGAACTCCGGCCATCATGGAATACGTAAAATAGCGAGCGAGGCTCTGCTTGAGAAAAGCTAGCTTCTTGAGCGCCAACTCGTTGAAATGTTCAATCGTTGTTTCTACCATTGCGTCGTCCTCGTTGGGTGTGAACACCACTCGAAAAATTGTCCAGCCGTGTTTTACTGCACAAGTGTCTCTTCACGCTGTTTGCGGAGGAATTGCATAGCAAATCCCCAGTCTTCACGACTCAAATAATGCCTGCCTGCGCGCAGATGATAGCCAATGCGGCCTTCGTGTAGCGTCGTTCCCGGAGCCGGTAAGGCGTCGGGCGTAACTAAGCCTTGTTCGCCGAGAAGCTCGTAGGCACGGCTGGCCGCTACGCAGGATAAGAATTCAGACTGTGGGTCGGCGCTGGGATCTTCCTCCGCGCTGGCTACATAGACGCGACGCGGTGCCATGGCTGCCAGCAAAAAGTGCTGGTCGTAGGGCTGGTCGTCTTCGCGACCCTCGTAACGTTTAAAATTCTCGCAGAACCAATCCCAACTACCGGCGCGAAGAAAAGCGGCGATACGCTCACCTGAACCGTGCTTGGCCACAGCGGCTCCGCCGATGCCTGAGTTGTTCGAAACGGCAGCAAATAGTCGCTCATCTTGCGCGCCCATCCACAAAGCAGTTTTTCCCAAGCGTGAATGCCCGATCACCGAAATGCAGCTCCGATCAAGCGTGTCTTGTTGCATAAGGTAGTCCAAAACGCAGGAGCCTCCATAAGCCCAGAGTCCGATGCGTCCCCATGCTTCCGGCGTGCGCGTATTGGATTGGAAAAAACAGTTGCCCAATCCCTGCAGAAAATTCCCGTCGTGGGAGTCGTCGCTAATGTCCCCGTATGCAACGACAGCCAGCGCGAAGCCATTATCCAGTATTTCTTCTATCGGAAGATAGGTGTCACTGAGTTCGGCATAATCCGCAGATGTTTCCATTGCAGCTAGACTTGGACGAAACGCAAGGTTTAACATCACGGGAGGGCGGGACACCGCATGGGGTGTTAGCAGATGAAAGGGTAACGTAATCGTTCCGCCAGGGGTTGTGATGTGGAGTTCGACACGCTGATGGAGAGCCTTGCCAGCGTAAGCTCGCGAATCCTCCCAGACGATACGTCCTGAAACCTGGCGCGGTTCTGTAGGCGTCCAGCCGTAGAGATTGCGCTGCAAATTTTCCAAAAGCTCTTGTCGGCGGACGGGCCATTGTCCTTTTTCGCAAAGCGAGCCGTCCTCCATCCGATCTAGTGGCAAAAGTTCCCGATCTGCAAGTCGTTCTTTTAACATGAGTGAGTTTTGAATTGTGTTTTCTTCGGATCCGCCGCGATGCGTTGAATTTCGCATTTTTGAAGCATCACGTGGCAGTTACACCTTCAGTATGTCATCCCGCGCAGGATGAAGTCAAACTATTTTGACGCTATTCTGGTAATCGGTCAGGCAC
>CAZUAY010000258.1:0-5654 GCA_964618405.1 uncultured Lentisphaerales bacterium | reverse complement strand
TAGCGACTAGCGACTGTAATCGGTTAGGCACAGCCCCGGTGCCTAACCGATTACCCCCAGCAGTTCTGACGCATGATTTTTTTGGAATCGATTCGCGGGGCGGTTTCTTCCGCAGATCGTGCGGAGTTTAACAAAACCGAGACCTCCCGTGCATTATACGCGCATCGTCTAGGGTGTTTACGATACTGCAGCGCAAAAAAAACCAAAGAAAGAAACTATTAGAACAACGATTGCACTCGAACCTTCTGCTTCTAGACCCCGTGAACGGTTGCTACCTTTCTTGCGGGAGACCGAGCAGGGACGGCTTTTCCGCCCGCACGTCGGCGACCGCCGTCTTTGCTTCGAATCGGTAGCCAGGCCGCTGAAGCACCACCGCTTGCCCGGACAACAAGGCGGCCTCGTAGCAGCCATCCTTCACGCACGCCTCGCCTTCGGGCACCTCGGCGATTTCGCCGTCAAAAGGATCGCGCAGCCGCAATGTGCCCGGCACGGTCGCTACGACCTTGACCCAGACCGTCCGGCCCAGATGCCGCACGGCAGAGACTTTCCATGCGCCTTCGGTCAACAGATCACGGAAGGCCAGTTCACGCCAGTGTGCTGGCACGGCGGGAAAGATGCGTACGACATCGCGCCAACCCTGCACCAACATATCGTTGATCCCGGCGCATGCGCCGCAGTTCGCTTCATACGTGAACGGCGCCGTCTCGCGCTTGCGTTTCTGGGTCGATCCAAAATAAGAGTTGTTGGTTTCTCGCCAATCGGAATTGACATGCAGTCCGTTCGGCATGACCCAGTGGTCAGCAAACTGCTGAAGGCAATCATGAGCCCACTCGCCCCGCCCCAGCACGGCGGCGAAACTAGCCATTTGCGCATAGGTGAACCCCCACCATTTATAGGTGCCCAGTTCCATATAGTGACTCACGCTCACGTCGATCCGCCGACGGGTTTCTGCGTCGTCCTCGATCGTCCAATCCATGGCCGGATGAATGGCCATCAGATGGCTGGGATGCCGGTGGGATTCGTCGAGCGCCTTCCCGGGCCAGAGGCACAAGGCACCCTGCTCGGTCAGGGCATACGGCACCAGACGCTCTTTGATGCGCGCCGCATCCGGGCTCAAATCGCTGCGCCCCAGAGCCGTTTCCATTTCGACTATCCAGTCGCAGCAGCGCCGGATCAGAGCCAAGTCAATGTTGGGATCCTTGCAAAACGACTCGCGCGCGCAATTCCGGCGATATTCTGGGCTGTCCGAGAGCGGCACGTGCAGTCGACCGTCGGCTTCCTCCACAAGATTGGCTCGGAAGAATTTGAAAACTTCGGACACGAGGGGATAGCCCGTCCGGGCCAACCAGTCCCGATCCATACTATGCCGCCAGCGCAGCCAAGGCAGCCAGGCCAGCCACCCCGCGGTCGCCCAAGAAAAACAACCCGAATACCAATTTGAAGGATTAAGGATTTTGAACTTCCCAGTAAACCCACCCGGCCAGAACATGCCTTCCGTTCCGAACACGCTCTGCGTATAGGCTTGCGCCGGTGCAACACAGTCCAGCATGAAATCGCACCAGACATCGGCCAAGTCGAGATGCCCCGCAGCATACGCCGGCCAGAACGTAACCTGGACATTCATGTCACAGGTGTAGGTCGCGGACCAAGGCGGCATGAGCCCGTCCATGGCCCAAACGCCCTGCAACCCCGGAGGCATGGCACCCCGCTGCGCCGAGGCGGCTAGCAGGTACAAGCCGAAATACCAGAAAAATTCCATGCGCCGCTCAGGGAGATAAACAGCGGATACATCCCAGAATGCCTTCCATGCGCGTTCGTGAGCGATCCGCAGAGAATTGAATCCGCGTTTTACAGCCCATTCCCACGTGGCACTCGCCTTCGCTTCGGCCGCCGCGACATCGTCAGCACACTCGATGGCCAGATAATGCTCCGGCCCCGCGGAATTCCACACCATAGCCCAAGCGAGCCCTTCTGGGATTTGCTGAACCCAGATGCGTTTATTCCCCTCGGTACGGTTCACGGGCGTAGGATGCCCCAAAGCCGCCATCTCTTTACACACTTCGCCTAACGGAATGAAATCGAGTTCCGCGGATGATAGAGGATCGGATTGCAGGCGCAAGCAGATAACATTGCGTTCACGATGGACAAATGCCGTGAGCGCGACCTCGCCCAGATCGGTTCCGATGACGCCCGTCACAAGCGCCCGATCCAGATCCAGACGGCAGTCGTAGGCGGTAGCGGCTCCGAGGCTGATCATCGCACGCCCGATGCTGATCTTGGCTGGCGTCAGTGCAGCAGTGGACGGGGCTCCGAAAATAGCCTCGGCTTCTTCGTAACGCTGCGCTTCGATCAACTCGCGCAAGTGACCATAGGTGTAAGCTGGGTTCTTCCAGTAAGGGTCGCCGGTTCGCGAATCAAATAAATCGGCGCAATCGAGCGTGAGGCTGAGCGGATTCCCGTCGCCCCAGAGCATTGCACCCAGAAAACCGTTCCCCAGTGGGAAACCGTCTTGCCAGATCCGCGGTGCGGATTGGTGATGCACCCCGTGAATGACGGGGTCGCGATTGGATGGCCATGAACTGTGTTTCATAGAGGTTTTTTTACAAAAATGATCTGGTCGCAGAACACCGCGTAAGGGGCGTTGGTGTCTGAGGGCGGCGGCGGCTCGAACTTCAACGAAACATAACCATCGTAACGGTTGTCGTTGTCCGGCGCTGGCGGACCATACAAGCGTTCGCCAAGTTGCAGTTGCGTCAACCAACTCCAGCTCGAAAACCAGACAAAACAGTCTGGGGTCGTCTGGATTTCGCCCAGTGGGTAGAGTTTATACGAGCCCATGACGATGTCATGGGTGGCTACGGTATACGTTGCTCCGCGGGTGGTGGTGTCGTTCTGATGAAAGCCGAAATGGAACGGCTTGTCCGGCTTGTCCACGACGGCCGCGAACCCGAACGCCGCATCGGGATCCTTGATATACACAGGAGCATGCCAGCCTGCCCGGTGCGGGACGTACCGTCGTACCAAGGTCTTGTCTAAGGTGTCAAAGGGTGCTGGCAGCGGCTTTTCTGTCCCGGCCAGTTGGATCATCATCTCCCACTCCTCGACCAACGCGGTAAGGCCCCAGGCTGGGGGCGTCGGTTCCAGCCGTGCTTTGACGACGCGATAATCGCTGAACGTTTCCGGATCGGCTTTGGCCAAATCGTTCCAGTGTGCCAAGGTGGCGTAGTCGAGTGTTTGCCGTAGCCTGCGTACATTCTTCAGACGCAGCGGATCGCTGGCTGTCTCGCTTTCCATCCGGTCGAAATAACCCTGCCAGCGGCGTAGCATCTTGGGCGTCAGCCCCGTCATCACGCGATTAATCGTGCGGCCAGCGCTCAAAGAGGTGTCCTTGCTCGCCTCTTTCTGCGCCGCTTCCAGCTCTTTCAGGTACGTCCGCGTCAGTGGGGCGGCGGGACCATACTGGTGATCCGTGAATTCCCGAATGATGGCCGCGACATCACGATCGATATCCTTGAACAGTTGCACGTAGATGTATTTTTGCAGTTCGGTGAAGTTAAATCCACCCGGTACAGCCCAAGAGCCCTGTTCGATGAAAACGCCCTCCACGCCCGCCCGGTGCATGAGACGCAGATCGGTGACCGTCCGCTCGATGTTATTCGCGGTCGGCATGCTGCCGCCGGCGGCGTAGGTGTTGGGATAATACCAGGTCCAGAGATGCGGAGTCAGTTTACCCCAGGCCACCAAGTGTTCGTAACTCGGCCGGTTGTGAGGATGATTCCAGTCCTTGTCAACCTCGTCATGGATATTAGCAAACTGGATGATCAGGTTGTCGGGAAACGCCTGCCCTGCCGGCATCACGGGCGGTTTTTGCGTCTGAGACAACCGATAGGCTAGCGTATGGATCATCGTGTCTGGGTGCAGGGCCTTGACGACGTCGCATAGCTCAAACAGATAATCGTAAATCGGACCGCCCAGGGCACCGTATTTTTCCTTCAGAGCCTGACAACCCGGACAGAAACAGAACTCGGAGGTATTGTCCATGGCGCTGACATCGATGATCGAATGCTGGCGCCCCTGGTCTTTGAGAATACGGATGTGCTGCAGGATGTTCTGGGTCAGCTCTGCACGCAGTTCGGGGTTGCTTAAACAAAGCTGGTCGACAACCCGCTCCCCTATTTTGCTCATGCTGAAGAAATCAGGATTCTTTTCAAAATAATCCTTCTTCTTCAGCCAATCGAACACGCGAGCACCTCCATTTTTAGGATCGGGGGGAATATAGCTGAACAGCGAATGACCGATCGCTGGCATAAATTTCAGTGAGAGCACACCATCTGGGAAGGGGTCGGCGCTGCCGGCGGCCTTGAAGGCCTGCCTTCTCTCGCTGAAACCCATATTCATGCCATGCTGATACTGGAACAGCCTCGGATCCGTAAGCGTTCGATAAGCAAAGGCAAACCCGCCTTTGCGGTCAAAGGGCTTGACGCTCAGGTTGCGGTCGAACGTGAAGACCGGTTTCCCTTCCTCGGGTTCCCGTTTTGTCGCTGCTTCGCCGTAGTGAATGCCATCGGTATACCAGCGCCAACCGAGCATGTTTTCCATGAAATCCATCACGGCATACAGGTTTCCGTGTAGCCCTTTTCCGTGTAGCGAGATGTCTTCGTTAACGCTGCGCACCCTATAGTCATGATCCTGAAGTTCGGCTAGTGGATCTGGGCCGATGGCGTTCAGCACTGGAGCACTCAACCCGACAAAAATGTACCGCCCAGATGCCGTAACCCCATCGGGGGAAATAACAGCGAACAACGCGCCCGTTTTCTGAAACAGGAAGTTAGTGAGCGTATGGATCGCATACTCGTCCACCGCGGTAGGCTGATCCGGTTTCACGATGCTGTAGACGGTCGTCCCGTTCTGCACGACTTGCAACGCGGCGGTTGAGGCGTAACCTGCCAGACAGGTGAAACACGCTATTAGAATCGTAAGTCGCGAGTTTCTCATACGCTTCACCGAATCAGGATTATCGTCCCCGCGTAAACAGCCTCGTAGGCGCCCATGTCGACAATCCCAGACATTTTGTCAAGACGCGGATTGCCGTCCAGATCCCGAAGGCCAATCATCCAACTCGCCGTGCTGCCGGCATTGATGCAGGGGGAATCGCCGCGCAGCCGGTAGTTGCCGGGAACATGGCTTGCACCAAAACCGCTTCCAACCTCAACAAAGCGGGGATTGTTCGTAATGTTGCTGGCATCCCAGCCCGGGTAAGCGGGGGTTGTACAGGTGTTGGTGAAGGCGAACGCCGCCCCGGTTCTCGCGAACCAGTCGGTACCATTGGAATAGAGAATACTGTTCAGTACCGAGTAAGTTTTCGCTCCATAGTAGTCAGATACGCCGTAGGTGTTCCCGATGATCGTACAACCCTCGACAAGGTTGTACGCAGCACTGACATTCACGCCATATATGCAGCCATAAACAAGGCAATTATAGGCCGTCGTTGGAAGATGAAGTCCAATGCCACAATACGCAACGATGCAGTTGGTGTAACTCCCTTGATATCCCCCATCGCCATTGGGCGCTGTGTTGCTGATGATCGTACAAGCCGTCACGGAAATGGGCTGATACACACCGCCGCCAAAACCAAACTGTCCTGGAGTCACAGG
>CAZUAY010000257.1:0-5658 GCA_964618405.1 uncultured Lentisphaerales bacterium | reverse complement strand
CTGTTTGGGAACAATGCTACTTACGCCCCGCTTCATGTCGTGCAGGTTGAAATCGAGCAGGAGGAAGAGGATGCGCTTGCTGGAGCCGAGTCTCGAACGTATTTCTCGCTAAATGAAACAAGTTCGCCCATGTTGGCTGAATGGAAGATAGAACCCATTATCGCCAGTGGCGCACGTCTTTTCGTTTCGGACTCCGGTGGCATGGGTGCGGAGATCCTTTCCGGTTCTGCAGAGATCTTCGTCTCGCCGGGCTCAATCGCGACCAACTACACCGTTACCGAATGGAACGCGAAGTGCACAAACGCCTTTGACGTCGCTATATTCAAGGTGGTAAAAATAACGCAAATCGACATTGTTCCAAGTCTTTGTGAAGAGGGGCTAAATCAGCCACCCTTCCCGGCCATGACGGAACACGTGTTCAACGTCACCCATAGTCCCTTCCCGGACAAGCATGCGGTCGTCTTCTACCGAGACAGCGTTGACACAGGCTTCGTGTTTCGGGATGTCCTTGTCAACCTGAACGCTAAAATTTTACCTGATTCTGACACCGAGAAAGGACTTGGGGGGTGGACAAAGGTTAGCGGCCCTGATTCCGGAACGCTTTCCGGGCAAGAATACGAAAATGCCACCTTCCAGAATCCGCAAAAGGGCGGCATCTACAAGTTCGCCTACAACTTCGACCTGCCGGGCAATGTGCAAAGTGAAGGGATTCTCGTGTTGCCGCTTGCTGGCGCGGGTGTGGACGCGATCATACAGGCCGATCTGGCGCGGGCGGACGCATTCGCCAGTAACGTGATGGCAAGGTATTCACCTCGACAACGAAACAACAACCGCAATGGCTTGCGCTGGTTTTATAAAGATGGTGCTGGTGACTATCGTGGAAGGCCGGATGTTCTGCAAGTGGCGTACGATCCGTATCAGACGGTATGGTGCTACAATCAGGTGAACGATGAGTCTGGGCTCGGATCTGTGGCAACTTGGGCGGACATTCCAGTGAGAATGGCTAAGATCAGCAACTTCACCGTCGGATATGCAGCCGCGAAAATCGGGGTTTCCTCGTTGCGGCAAAGTCTCTCGCAGCTGTTAGGCGAAGAAAATGACCCTTCCGCATCTGCAAGCTGGGATGCGGGTGTCGCTGTAGCAGGAGGTACCGACTACGGAACAACGGTGAGTAATCTCGTTCGGAACATCTGGGGCAAAGCCGATGAGAAGAACCAGAAACTCTGGCCAAATCCAATGTCGGCCGAGAACCATGTTGCGCCTGAGGCTGTGTTCAACTACAACTATGTTTTCTGTTCCCCCGGATTTCTGTATATGACCAACCCATAAATGACCACACCATGAAAAAAAAACTACTACTGCTTCTTGTTATGACATCTGTGACGATTGCGAGGTCACAGACCAATCAACCTGATTTTTTCTCTAATGTCACTAATCTCTGGTATCAGGGGTTTCAATCGAATGTCCTTGCCATCGCGCAGCAACGGCTGAGCGTCAACTCAAACGATGTCGCCGGACTTCTACTTTTGATGGAGTGGGAAGAGGCTGCAGGAGACAATGATAGCCTGTCAAACGCCTGTCAACGGGTTATTGAGGTCGGAGCAACAATTACCACCCCCTATTTCTCAGGTGTCTATGGAGAAACAAAAACTAATGCGTTACACATGCTAGATTTCTTGACAGAATACCACCCAACACCGTCAGAATTAGCGGCAGACAAGATAAAAGGGCTATTGCCGTTTAAGCCGTTGTGCGTGGCGGACGAAATCGAGGCCCTGCAAAAGGACGGGTATTTCCAGTGACGCTGATAAATTAAGAAATTGAGGTGATAAACATGAGAAAGATTTCTATTGTGGCTTCGACGGTTGTTCTGATCTTCTTTGGATTAGGCTCGACTTCAGTGACCGAGCGCGATGGGCGAGGCAATAGCCGGGAACCTGTCGAGAAAATGTTCAGCGTTGAAGGCGAAACACTTCGGCTACGTGCAACCATCACGGATGATTGTTCAGCGATTGAGATCATGCATGCGAGTGACAAAACTCAATCGGGATCTACCGAGGATGTCACGAAAATCGTCGCACGTGTGGTAGTCCGCGATCTTGTTCCGGAAGCCTACGATTTTGCGCTGAGCCGAAGCGGACGAATGCTCTGGTTGGTTGCCCATAGTGACGAACTTCTGCCTGGTGGGCGTAAGCTTACGGTCTATCCGTTGCTACGAGACAATGAGACTCAACAATACGATTTTGTTCGCATACAAGTGTCTGTTGCTGGCGGTCGCCATATTGCAGCTGCCAGTTCACTCGACTTGATTAGATTGTTAGAGGAGATCGGAAGAGATATGCGGAAGAAGGGCACCCCCTTCTCCTTGGGATTAAAACCAACAATCGCCGATCTACGCATAGAGTGTCCCAAAGGGGAAAGCGCAATCGTGAGCGGAAAGATTGGAGCGAAGTACTCCTTCTCAGGCGAAGTAAGCCTTGAGAAGAATAACAGAGTCGGGGCGAAGGACTTCAAGATCAACGAGATCGACCAGCAAGAAAATTTCACCAAATGATCCACCAATCGCAAATCATCGAAATTATTGACACGACCCTCCCCGAAAGTTGGATCGCGCAAGGAGGCTCCACAACCTACAGCTTCGCGGATGTCACGACGGACGTTTACTGGTGGCTCTGTGACGAGGACGGTAATTCCCTCGACTACGGCTACGGAGCTTCGTTTATGGTTGGCACCGGGCTTGCTTCCGGCGACTACGAAGTCTGGGCCTACTTCCCGAGTCTGTATGGGAACAATGCTACTTACGCCCCGCTTCATGTCGTTCAAGTGGATATCAACGGAGATTACAACCGAGACGGAAATCCGGACGACCATACCAACGAAGCTGACGCCGTGACCTTCGCCGAGCCGAAGGGCTTTGTTATCCTAGCAAACCACGATGACGACAACGGTGATGGAGTGTCCGACGGCGAGAAGAATCCTGCGACAGATTCGATTCCGAATGCCTACACTATAAACGGCTCCGAAGATGTTCTGGATATCTACGAATTGCATGTAGAGAAGTTTGGAATTTCCGCTTCTTCTATTCCGTCATCTTGGTCGCTCGAGATTAATGTATTGGATCCTGCGACTGAGGCGTCAACACAGGCGGCCATCATTTATCCCAATCGTAATGCAGGAACCCAAGGCGGAACCATACTGAACTTCTCAGGGAGCAGTCTGGGAACCATTTTTGGCGGAACAGGAAATACAACTGTTCTCGGTATCGAAGGCAGGGGCTACGGGAAGGAAGTCATTGTCCGAATGACTTTAAGGGATGGGGATGAGGCTATTTGCTCTGATGAAATTCGTATTCTTGTGGCACCTTTCATGGTTTTGTCAAATGTTGACAAAGCCACGAAAGTCTTTACCGGTTCAGGCTCTGAAAACTCGCAATGGCCTGTCCTCCACTCGGATATAACAGCGGCGCTATATGGAATGCTCGCGGTAGAATCCTACGGACCGCCTGCCTTTATCCAGGACTACGGAGAGATCGGCTACACACGTTCAGCTCCAGGCACGTCAAGCGACAAGCGTACCGTGATTGCCGGTCTTGGCGGTGGATGGTTCGCGAATATGATCTCAACTGATGCCGCTTACTTCTTTCTCGGGGGCGGGGATGGAGGAAGCATTGAGGCGTCACCGCAGGTTTTCGGATTCCCCTATGGTCGAGTTATTGTAGGCGATTCACTTGGCGTAAGCACAAAAACCTTTCTGAAAAATCAGAAGGTTCAGGCCGATGGGGCTAATCTCATAGAACTGCCCGTTGACTGGCTCCTTACAGGACATGCCGATGAGGTCTTTACGATCATTCCTGTGGGAAGTGGGTTCAAAGTCCTCGTCGCTGATCTCAATCTGGCCATTGACTTGCTTCGCAATAATCCCACGGATGAAACATTGGGAGGCTTCGGTACGCGCGGCACGATTCTGGCGAGATACGACGATCCCGCCAATGCGGCCCGCATTACGGCAATCAACACCAAACTGGCGGGTGTACGCTCCGCGCTGTCGACGAGCTTGGGTATTGCTGAGGCTCAATTCATTAGGATTCCTGTAGCCTTTTCAACCTACACTCCATCACGATACTATCTGCCGAATATGGTCAACATGCTTGTGGTCAAGACAGCAGGGGTGCGCAAACTCGTTATCCCGAAACCTTTTTTCGATCCGTTCGAAGTTGATCTCGATACAAAACTGACAGCCGCCGGCTACGGGGCTGGAGAAGTGGAAACCGTTGACACAAGAGAGCCGCATAACGGCTCGAACGGCGAATCTCACTGTGCGACAAACCCCTGTCGCGAGGCTCCATAGGAGGTCATAAAATGAGACGAATCTGTGCCAGAGTAATGCTTGTATTCTACTGCGTAGGCAGCAGTACCCTCGTTGGGTTCTGTACTGAACCGGAAATGGCTGCGCTTGTTCGAGAGGCAAGTACGGTGAAGCGAGATGAATATCGCCGTGTTGTTATTTCGGCTGAGAGGCTCCACGATCCTGTTGTCAATATTCGTATGTTTATGTACGAGGAAAGACTATCCATCGAAGAGCGACTTACCGCCCGCATTCTGTTGTCTCGGCTCACGTACACAAACGTCTTCGAGAAGTATCAGACTACCGTTGAGTCATTCCGAGAACGGCAGTGCTCATCGCGTCCTATCGGAACACGGCCAGGGCTGTTGTCCGGCATCATTTACTCCTTTGCCACATCCGGTCCTGAAAGCAAGAGCGTCAGCGAGAGGACGGGAACAAGGCAGATCGGAATCATCAAATCACCGAAGTACGAGCGGGTTGACAGATACACAGAAGAGGAAGTCCGTGTCGGCAGATCTCGCAATGAAGCTGCACGCCTTGCGATCCTTGAACACTTCCTGAAGTTCGCCGAAGAAGGGAGTGAATACGAGCAAAGCGAACTTGTTGATGTCGTGATGCGCCTGTGGGGAGAGAATAGCCACGAAAAGCGTGCGGACAACATCCCCATCGAGGTATTCGTAGAGGCGGTTGCTCAAGACAACACACGATCCCTGTCCGTCCGAGTTTCCGCGATAACTCGCCTCCCGTTAGCCAAAAGAAAAGGAGAGCAGGAGTTGATGCTTGCTGTTCTTGTGAGTCCCACAACTGACAATGAAACGGAGTACCAACGAGTTGTGCGACAAGCAATAAACTACCTTAAACAGCATGATTTCAAGGCCCTTCAAAACATTGCGACAAAATCACAGTGGAAACGCATCTTGATTGACGAGTCCCTTGGTCTTCCGACTCGATCTGTGATCAAAGGTAGTCAAGATGACGAAATCATTATTCATGTCCCGGAATAATTTTCTATATGAAGCAATCTCACGCCCTCCAATTTCATTTTGAGATCGCTTGCGAACAGACCGTTACGAACGGTGTCTACCGTTCATTTGAGAACATTGGGGTCGGTTCATCCGAACGCAGGGAACTGGCCGCTGTAATCAAAAATCTGAACGGGAGCCAATTGGCATGGTCGCTGGAGCCGGAACTTCCAGGCGGGGCAAGATTGTTTGCCGGCAATGCATCAGGGTCAACCCAATGCATCAGGTGCATCACGGCATCAGGGTCAACCCTGAAAATAAGAAATAGGCCCTTGCGCAGATCCCAAGTGAC
>CAZUAY010000256.1:0-5678 GCA_964618405.1 uncultured Lentisphaerales bacterium | reverse complement strand
CACCCTCGTCTAGGGCCAATATCGCAAGCTCAACACCGACTCTAAAAAAGTATATGACGCGTTGAAACTAATCGCCCGAAACGCGTTCTATTGCGAGCTCGCCCCCTTCAAAAGCGCCTACGACAAGTATCGCGACGACCACGCAATCTATTGAACTTGCGACACAAAACACCGGAAACCCCAAAAATTCGTGAGTTCTGCTGATATGACATTCTGCCACTAGCGACTAGCGACTGTAATCGGGCAGTCAGCGGGGGGTACCCCCCGTCACTGACCGATTACATTTTGACTTGCAGCCATAGTATCAAAGTAGTACTATGATCTCGTGCCTAGGAAAATCAAAGATTTGATTGCTGCTCTTGAACGCGCTGGATTTAAAGACCGAGGCGGGAAGGGGAGCCGTCGGAACTTCAAGCATCCCTCTGGGGTCCATATTACCATCAGTGGTAAACTTAGCGACGATGCTAAGCCCTATCAGGAGAAGTCGTTATCTGTGGCGATCAAGGAGGTTGAAAAATGAAAATGAGCGCTCATTATCTCAAAATTGTTGAATGGTCGGAGGAAGATAAGTGCTATGTGGGCTCATGTCCTGGACTCACGCTCGGGGGAGTGCATGGGCCTGATGAAGCAAAGGTGTACAAGGAACTTTGCGATGTTGTTGAGGAGTGGATCGAAAATTATCAAGAGGACGGCGAAGAACTTCCGGCGGCAACGAGTGGGCGTGACTTTTCGGGGAAATTTGTTATCCGTGTTGGAAAGGAACTGCATCGGAGTCTTTACATCGATGCCTTGCGCGCAGGTGAGAGCCTCAACTCACTTTGCGTTAGCCTTCTCCGCGAACGCACTGCCCCATACGAAATCAAATAGGAATTCGCGCCCTCTCGGAGCTTTACAGTCGCTAGTCGTGAGTGGCTAGTGACATTTTCGGCGTATTTCTCTCGTCGCCGCGAGCCTATCTTATGCGGAGATCTCTCTAATTCGAAACGCAAATCCCCGATGCCCATCTGGGTGGAACCCTGTTGGCTCTTTCACAGGAGTACTAGCGACTAGTCACTAGCGACTAGCGACTGTAATCGGTCTGGCACAGCCCCCTGTACCAGACCGATTACGGACATGAGTTCTTCGCGATCATCAAAGTGTTCGGTTCGGTCCGCAAAGATTTGGTAGGTTTCATGTCCTTTGCCGGCTATGAGTACGACGTCGCCGGGTTGAGTCGCCATGCGCACGGAACGGCGGATAGCCGTCCGGCGATCTTGCTCGACGAAAACTGAAGGCTCGCCATTTTTTGTTTCAGCCAGTTTAGACTCCGAAATGCCGATGAGAATATCTTTGATGATGGTGGCAGGGTCTTCGGAGCGCGGGTTGTCCGAGGTGACAATCGCGATATCCGCCAGTCGTGAAGCGGCTTCGGCCATGAGCGGTCGCTTGCGGCGATCACGGTCGCCACCGGCTCCGAACACGATGATGAGGCGTCCTGTGGTGATTTCTCGCAAGGTGTTGAGAACGTTCTCGATGGCATCGGGCGTATGCGCGTAATCGACAAAGAAGGAGGCTGGCGATGCTGGAGCCGTTACCCGTTCCAGCCGCCCGCGAACCGGCTCGGCACTGGAAAGCGAAGTTATTGCTTGGCGTGGGTTGATGCCGTATAGCAGCCCTAGGGTGAACGCCGCAAGAAGGTTGTGCAGATTGTGGCGTCCCATGAGCTTGACGTGCATCCATTCTGAACCGTTAGGGTAGGTCAGCAGAAACTCGGAGCCTGTGCTCATTAATTTTTCTTCCGAGAACCGCACATCGGCATCGGGCGAACATCCGTAAGAGAGGACTTGAGTTGGATTCCACGATTTCAGCTCTTCGAAGATCTGTCGTCCGTAGGGACAATCGATATTGATGGCCGAGGGCGCACGGTAGGGAATGAAGAGGGAGCGCTTGGCCTGAAAATAATTCTCCATCGTGAGATGGTAGTCGAGGTGATCCTGTGTTAAATTGGTGAACGCGAGTGCCGCAAATTTTGTTCCTTCCACGCGGCGCTGATCGATTGCATGAGAGGAAACTTCCATGACGGCGGTCTTGCAGCCGTTGGCTAGCATTTCTGCGAAAAGTGCCTGAAGTTCGAGTGGGCCAGGCGTTGTATTCGTAGCAGGCGTCTCGGCAGCGTCTTGTTGCTTTTTGAGAGCTAACGAATCGATCAGGGAACGTTTAGGCGGGGGAGCCGTGATATTGGATATTGTTGAGACGAGACCGGAAGGCTTGCCGCAGTCGTTGAGAATTTTCCGCACCAGCATGGCGGTGGTGGTCTTGCCGTTCGTGCCGGTAATTCCGAAGACATCGAGTGATTGTGACGGATTGTCGAACTCGACACACGCGAGTCTGGCGATCTCGGCTCGCGCATCGCTGACCGTGCGCCAGTGAACTTCTGAGGGAATGCCGGTGTCGGGACGGGGAGCTTCCGAAACAATTTCCGCAGCCCCCGCACGGATCGCGTCCTCCACGAATTTTAGACCATCGCTGACTGCGCCACGAATGGCGACGAAGGTGTCACCGGGGTTGATGAGACGGGAGTCGCTTTTAACGTGTCGTTGCTTTTTGTTCTGCATAGGGTCGAAATTCAGACTTTCGCCTTTTAAGCACGCGCTACCGTCCCGCATTGTTCGTACATACAAAAAGTACTTTCATTGGTATTCGTTGTTTCCGAAACGTGGCTTTTAGCCGTCTGCGCGACGAAGCACATTATAACTCTCGGCCAGATCAATCAGCGGATCCTGCAAATGCGTGTCATGTTCTACAAAAACCCAGCCGTTGTAGCCTTTGGTTTTGAGAGTTTTGATAACCTCAGCATTGTCCTGTCCGATGTTCCCCTTTCCGAGTGTGGTGAAATAGCCGCAATCAGACCATTTTGAGTTATTGACGGGGCTGGCTGTGCCGTTCGATTTCCAGTCCTTCACGTGAACCACGATCAAGCGGCAGCTGTATTGGCTGATGATCTTAAGCACATCTCCACCTGTCGCTGCCAAGTGGCCGGTGTCCAGGACGAGTCCGCATTGGGGGCATTGCGCAAGGAATGCCTCCAACTGTGCTTGCGTCTCAACGTGCGTGCCGAGATGATTGTGAAGGCCCACACCGACACCGAAAACGGCGGCGGCTTGAGCCTGTGCGTTGACTTGCCGGCAGAAACCGTCGAAGTTTTTGGCATTACTTTGCGCCCAAATATACTGCTTCCCGAGTGCCGCCGTCCATTTGATGCTGTTCTCGATATTGGGCCCTCGACAGGTCGTGAAGTCCATCCCCAGACGCTTAAATTCGATTGCTTTCGAAATTGCATCTGAAGGACTTGATGCTTCGAGCCGTTCCACACCTTCGTATCCGATCTGTTTGAGATCGGATAAGCGTTGGGTGATATCGTACAGCCCACCATACCAGACGTTCATTCCGTAATCCGCCACACCATACTTCATCTTAGAGTCTTCCGCTTGTGTTGTCTGTCTATTTTTCGATTTCGCCAGGTTCGAGTCCGACCGGAAGCGGTTCTGGGCGCTTACAGGTCGTTTTGAGCTCGACAAACTTGCAGCTTTTCGACGACTTGTCGAACGAAAGCATGATTTCGAGCGCGTGGTTTGCAAGATCCGCATTGCAACGGTGTTCGCGGCCGGTCTGAATGGCAACAGCCATATCGGCAGCACCAATGCTGCGACCGTTTTCTGCGTAACCATGTGAAAGGGGCGCTTCCACCCATTTGCGATCATCGCGGCGGAGGATTTTGACTGGGCCGCCGAAGGTGTTCGGATCTGGAACGCTCATGGTCCCTTCATCGCCATAGACTTCAATGGGCGGATGGTTGTGGGCAAACGATTCGAAGCTTGTGATGACGGTTGCTAGAACGCCGGATTCGAATTCGATCACGCCAGTCAGGTGCGTCGTCACGTTGACTGGAAAGCGGTCGAAAGGCTTGTATTGATCGGCATACATTTCCGCAACATCTTTGCCGAGGGTCCGGAATTCAGCGCCTTTTTTAGTCATGGCGCAAACACGTTTGGCGGGGCCAAACAAATTCACTAGGGCGGTGATGTAGTAGGGGCCGAGATCGAGCATGGGGCCTGCGCCATAGTCGTAGAAGAAGGGGGCTTGCCCCCACTTTTCGGGGCCGCGCCCGAGGACCATGGCGGTTGCCGAGATCGGCTTGCCGATCCATCCATCGTCGAGCATCTTACGGGCGGTTTGCTGTCCACCCCCGAGGAAGGTGTCTGGGGCACATCCCACGCGCAAGTTCTTTTGCTTGGCGAGCTCGATAACCTTTGCAGCATCGGCGGAATCAACGCCGAAGGGCTTCTCGGAATAAGCATGCTTTCCAGCTTTGAGCGTGGCGATGGCGATGGTAGAGTGAACGCAGGGCGGTGTAAGATTCAGAACGATTTCGATGTCGTCTTGAGCCAGAAGCTCCGCGTTTGTCATGGCCTTGCAGCCATAGAGTTCTTCTTTAGCCTTCGCACGTTCGTGAATGATGTCGGAACAGGCTACGACTTCGATCACGTTGAATTTTTGTGATGCCTTGAAGTAGGTATCGCTAATCATGCCACATCCGATGATGCCGACCTTGACTTTTCGGAATTTGGTGGCTTTTTTGAACGAGGGCGCATGAGAAGTTTTGGCCGTAGCCTTGCGAGTCTTTTTTATAGATTGCATTATTTATTTCCTTTACCGAGACCGGTTGAGGTCATGAATTGATAGCTTTGTTCAATGGATTCCCACATGTCGAGGCCTTCGGCAACGTAGTCGAGCTCGACGATTATGGCTTTGACTCTATCGGGAGCGATCTTGATGAGCTCTTTAATCGGTAAGTCTCCGGTACCGAGGGGAAGGAGGTCAATCTTCATGTCAAGAATGCCTGCTTTCTCACCATCGATGGAGGCTTGCTGGCGGCAGATGCCGTCCTTGAAGTGCAGGGAAATGGTATCGTTGGCAAACATCTTGAGCATATCAACGGCATTTTCGGTGCCACTGTTTGTGGACCAGAAGCAGTCAATCTGGTATTTTACAGTGGGGCAAAATTCACGGTAAATTTCGTACTTGAGCTTGCCGTCGATGCGCTCGAATTCCCAGTAATGGTTGTGCTGGTAAAGTGTAATGCCAGCGGGCCTCAATTTTTCGATGATCTTGTTCGTGTTCTCGGCTGTCGCTTTGATTGCGTCTATGTCTTTAAAGTCGTCGGGCCCATAGCCGCATACGCAGTTGTCCAGCCCGAGCGCACCCACCGTCTCGATGAGCTCCGAAGCATCCTCCGGCTTGCGCGCCCAAGGAGCGTGCGAGGAATACATCTTTAGACCGAGGTCGTCTATAATCTTCTTAAACTCGGTAGGGAGGATGTCGTGAAATCCGGCAGGTTCCACGGCCGCGTACCCAATGTCTGCGACTCGTTTGACTACGTTAATGAAATCTTTTTTTGTTTTGGAGTACTCTCTCAGTGAATACAACTGCACAGCCAATGGTTTGATCATGATAATATTCTCTATCTCGGTTTGTTGTTGTCGCGTTCGAATTTTTGTCCCTTCGTATGGCCATATTATCATAGTTAACGATCAGAAGTAAAATGATATGCAGGCGGATCAAGTAATCGGGCAGTCGCCGGGGTTGGGCAGACAGAGGAGCACCACCCACTCGACCGATTACAGTAGCGAGTTGCGAGT
>CAZUAY010000255.1:0-5712 GCA_964618405.1 uncultured Lentisphaerales bacterium | reverse complement strand
AGTATAGATTGGCTGGAGGATTCCGGTATAGCACAAGCAGGTGTTCCATTTTCGGAAAGAAATCAGGATCGGTTATTTGAAGGAAATAGACTGATCGGCAAGCGGAATTTCAATCTCTTGCTTGGACAGACTTGAGGTGTAGATGCCATAGATCATTTCCAGTGTCGTCCTTGCATTGAAGACGTTGGAGACGGGCTGACGATCTTCCTGAATGGCCGCCATCAAATCCCAAACAGCAAACCGGTTACTTTCAAGAAAAAAACTGTATGGGATATCAGGTTGTCCCCAGAGCGTAAAATCGAGTGGTTCCGCCCCGGGGATACTTCGCGTCTCGGTCAACGGAACTTCTTGAAATTCAATGCCGTCTTCAAGTGGGCCGAGCCATCGGCTGATACCGAGCTTGCAAACAGGCTTGGCGGCATCGTTGAAGCGCATCGAAATCGCTCCCTTAGAGCCGACAACCGTGAGTCCCATTTGCACAATGCCATCGGCAGAACCGGGGAGTCCCCGCCGACTCTCGAAAATGCCACGAACGCCGTTCGGAAAATTAAAGCACGCATAAATTTCGTCGCCTGCCGTCGGACCAATCGGTTCCACCGTTGTTTTCAGCTCGCCTGCAACAATAGGTTTTCCGTTCGCTTTCACATCGGCCCAAACACGGGCTGGAGCCCCAAAGAGGAAGACTTGCAGATCGAGGATATGCGTCCCCAGCACCATCAAATCCTCTCCACCACCACGATGATCGCATTTGCCTCTGCCGTATGCGGTAAACGGGGTCCCGATTTCTCCGCTGTCGATCAGGCGCTTCAGGGTCCGATAAGCAAGCGCGTACCGTGCGGGATGGGCCACACAAAGCTTGACGTGATTCCTTTCGACGAGGCCCACAATTTCATCGGCTTCACGCAAATCTGCCGTCATGGGTTTCTCGCAATAAAGATGGCATCCCCTTTCGGCGGCGGCCTTGATCTGGGCAAGGTGATCACCGGGATGTCGGGAGCAGAGCACGACGATATCGGGCTTCTCCGTATCGAGCATTTCAAGGTAATCTGTATAATGCCGTTTCGCTTGCGTAAAGGACATTTTCTTTTCAATGTCCGCAGAATTAGAATCGACATGAGCCACGACCTCGACACCCGGCAGTCCACGAAATGCCACATGCAGTCCATGGAGACCCAACATAGGTTTTGAGGTGTCTTTAACGATTCCTATTTTCCAGATTTTGCTCATGTTCACTCGTTGCCTATTTAACAATCAAAACGACTTTGCCGATGTTCTCTTGCCTTTGCAGGATGGCATGTGCCGCTTCTGCTTCGGTGATCGGCACTGTTTTGTGAATCACAACCTTGATTGTGCCAGAAGCGAATGCAGGCCACAGGGACGATTCAAGTCCCGCAAGGATTTGTGCTTTTACAGCCGAAGGACGGCTCCGTAAGGTGCTGCCGATCAGCTTGACACCGCGCCTGAAGAAATCGTTCATATTGATGTCAGCCATCGGCCCACCCATCGTCGCAATGACGATCCAGCGTCCGCCACGCGCCATCGTCGCCAGACAGGGGCCGAGTTTAGACCCTGCCACGCAGTCCATGGCGACATCAACCGGATGTTGTGCTAGTACGGACGCCACATCTTCTTTCCGATGGTTGATCACGATGTCCGCGCCGAGGTGCGTCACAAACGCCGCTTTTTCATCAGAGCCGACTGTTGTTACGACCTTGGCACCGATTATCTTGGCAAGCTGGATCGCCGCCATGCCGAGTCCACTGGCACCCGCCTGAATAAAGACCGTGTCTCCGGCCTTCATGCCACCTTCTAGGCAGAGGTTCAAATACGATGTTGCAAAAGCCTCTGGAATAGCTGCCGCCTCAGCAAAAGACAGTCCGGTGGGAATCGGTAGCACCATGTCCGCTGGCACGGCGACCTGTTCAGCGTAGCCGCCGCCGCCGAGCAACGCGCAGACCTTGTCACCAATCTTCCATCGACCGCCTTCTGGAGCAGCCGCAATAACGCCAGAGACTTCCAGCCCCATCCACTCGGGCCAGTCCGGCGGCGGTGGGTAATTCCCGTCCCGCTGCATCAAATCGGCGCGGTTTAGTGCGGCGGCGTGAATGTCGATGACGACTTCTTCGTCCTTGCGGACAGGATCTGGAACTTCGCTCCAGACGAGTTGTTTGTTCTCAGTTGTAATTATTGCATGCATGTTATCGGGTTCCTATTTACATTTTCCATGCGGTGTATCCCGAGGCGGCAAGCAGCACTTCCTCAACGAGGCAGTCATGTGCGCAACCGTAGGGATTCTCCGCCTCGCCAGTAATGAATCGCGCAAATTTCTCCAGCTCGCTTTCGTAGCGGTCGTTTACGGGGCCAAATTCGAGCATCTGTGTTCCGGCTTCGTATTCCTCATTACCTTCGCGCAAAACCACCTCCATCTGAAGTGGCTTGCCGTCAAAACGCTCGAGCGGACACAGATCAACGACCCCTTGCGTTCCACATATCTTCAGGCGGCGGCGTTCCAGTCCGCCGGGCTCCTTGCTACACGCCCGCAGCGTCACCGTGGTGTGGGGGTATTCGATTATCGCCACGCCGTTGTTCATAATGTGGGGAGACACGTCTCTTGTCGACTTCAAAAACGGCGTGACCGCAGTCGGACGCCCCAGCACCGCCACCACAAAATCAATGAGGTGACAGCCCAGATTGAACATGATTCCGCCTGGGAATTTGCCAATGTATTCCTGATAAGCTTCGCCGCCGTAGTTGTGGCTCATGTTCGCCTGAATTTCAAAAACATCTCCTAGCCACCCTTTTTCCACCGCTTTGCGAATCCAGTTGAATGCAGGATTGCCACGAAACATGTAACCCATCTGGAAGGGAAGGGCTTGAGCCTCGTAGTCCTGCCGCAATTGACAGAACGCCTGGTAATCATCACCACCAGGCTTGTCCATGTGGATGGGCAGGTTGTGTTCCAGACAACGACGCGCCGTCAACACGAGCTCGAGATTCGGCACCTCGACGGTCACTGCCTCAAGTCCCGGCGTATTGAAAAGTTCCTCCTCCGTCATCCAGTTCAAGCCTTCGTAGGGCTTTAGATCGCTTCCAGCGAATTTTGCTGCCGCTGACATCCGGTCATCTACCACCCCGACAATCTCAAAAATTTCTGGGTGCAGCCGTAGTGTGTTCATCTTCCCCGAAGCATGTTCATGGCAAATGCCGATTTGGCCGATCTTTATTTTGTTCGTCATGGCTTTCCTTGACTGTCTTTGCTACACGATCCAGGCGAACTGAGGGTTCTGCTTCTTAACCGTTTGGATAATCCGGATGGTCTCGAACGCATCGCTGTTTTTGATGGGGGATGGAATGCCTTTTCTGACGGCGTCGTAGAGATGTTTGATCAGCTTGCGATCCATATATTCCCACATCTCTGCCGTCTCGACCTTGAGGGTCTTTTCCAACCAGGGAATCTCTTTCTCGAGACGATTCGAATAAGCAGCGGTATCGGTTTCGATAGCGATTTTCGGGATCTCGAATTCAGGATCAATATACCGGACATGCACCTCGTTTTCCGTCGCAATGAGCGTGCCTCGTTGTCCGTAGACTGTGCAATAGGGTTCAGGCAAGGCGACGCTGTAGCTGATTTCAAGATCGGCCACGCGTCCATTCTCGCCTTTAAGGAGGATTTTTACATGGTCGTCGCCATTTCCGCCTGCGCTGATGTGCCACAACTGACTCCAGACATCTACTGCATGAGAACCGAGCAACTGCACGGCGTGGTCGATTTCGTGGTTGCCCCAGTTGTTGAGCAGTCCACCGCCATAGTTGAGTAAGGTTTGCCAATCGGAACGACAATAATGCCCACGGAGGTGTCTGCGTAACTTGATCAGATTAATTTCTCCAAGCAGCCCTTGCGCAAGTGCTTCTTGAACAGCTTCGAACACGGTCTCAAAGCGGATATTATGCAAGACAAACAATTTCCCCGGATGTTCTTTGTCCGCACGGCGCAAGGTTTCAAGTTCTTCGTCTGTTATGGAAATTGGCTTGTCGAGTAGAACAAGTTTCCCGCTTTCCAGCGCTTGCACGGCATGACGCGTGTGGTCGAGCGACAAGGTTGAGATCACCACGAGTTCCATATCAGGATCAGCTAAGAACTTTTGCGAATCGCTATAGACTGCACACGAATACTCGGCTTTGGCGCGTTCAAGCCTTTTCGCATCCGTATCGCAAGCCGCAACAAGCTTAAACCTATCCTTTTCCATGGCGTAAAATTTACCGTGCTCGACTCCCATGCGTCCGAATCCCCAAATACCGAAATTTATCTTTTTCATTATTTGAATTCCTGTGATAGATTGATTATTTGATCTGATTCCAATCGAAAACAATTCCGAGAGGAGGGTGTTCATTTTTAGCGAGTTTTTTATAGACCGCAGCCGCCTCTGCCGGAGAAACAATTTCCGAAATCATGGGACGCACTTGCAACTTTTTTCTTGAGAGAAGTGCAAGTAAAGTGCGAAAATCGTCCTTTTCCGTCCAATAGCCGGGTTTCGACTCCTGCTTCGGGCGAACAAATGTGTGAGCACCAATTAGTGAGACACCACGTTGATGGACGTATTGATAGAAGTCAATGGGAGCATCTGAAACGCGTGTGCAACCTAAAAGGCTTACGCGGCCTTCACGTGCTACGTAGGTTAAAGCCTGCTGAAGGGCCTTCGCAGAACCCGTAACCTCAACAACACCGTTGACGCCACTGCCGTAAGTGATCTCCCGGATCTTCTCAGGTAAATTTTCTTCCTCTGGTGAGAATGCGTAGTCGGCCCCGAGAGTCAAGGCCAGATCACGACGTTTTTTATCAAAATCGGATACGATGACTGGGACGGCACCGCTTAAAGCAGCCGCCTGAACCGCGAAGATGCCTAAAAGGCCGAGACCGATGACCATCGCCGACTCACCGATTTCAAGTCGCAATTTGCGCACGCCTTGTAACCCAAACGCTGCAATCACAATAAAGGCAGCGTCTAGAGAATTAATGCTTGCGTCTTCAACCACAGTCAGCGTGGCTGCAAGTTGAATCACGTGAGAGCGATGTCCCGACCAAGCAGCCAAAACACGGGTTCCGACTTTTACGTTGTCAACACCCTCGCCAATGGCTAGCACTTTCCCGATTCCACAATAACCCGGGTAATACGGAAATTTTTCTGACGCATTCGGAGCCGCTACAGTCCGAAAATCCGAGGCATTACTTGGCCCTGTGTTCGGCATGTTCACCAAATTAGCGCGTTCGGTGCCCGCGCTAACGACGGTGAACTCATTCTCTATCAAGACCTCGCCTGCTCTCGGTTGCTGAACGTCGAACGTCGTCAAGGCTGCTTTTCCGATGTCTTCGAAAACGACACGATAACCGATCATAACCTTTCCTTGCCTTTTGAATAGAAGCGTTCCCGCCACTCATGACTTAAAAAGAACAATTGTAACATGCTCAATCGGAACAGCAAGCGTATTCTTGCAAGAAGCAGTAATCGGTCAGGCACAGGGGCTGTGCCTGACCGACTACCAAGAAGCACCACTAAAACAGAGAGACACGCCCCCCGCGCGGCGGCACCGCTAAAAAACGATGGGACAACTTTTTGCATCCCAAAAAACTTTGTCGTGAACTTTTTCTCAAACTTTGTCGTGCCTCCGCGAAGTCGCCTGCCTGTGCAGGAACGGCAGACGAGCGAAGCAAAC